>NZ_JBSXNQ010000043.1:0-115522 GCF_056857715.1 Marinobacter sp. L-13 | reverse complement strand
GTCCTGACGATTGCCTACTTCGACCGGTTGGGAGTGCCGAGACTCTCGTGAACCCTCAACGTCTCGAACCGCCCGGTGCGGACCCGCATGCCGGGTGGTGTGGGAGGGGTGGAGCCTCATGGCTCCCCCCTATCCCGATTTTCCGGAAACCTGTCGTCTTCGTAATCGCGTCTGCTCAGAGACACGTTATGATGGGTGAAATTCACCCGAATATGAGGGATACGTATGTCGATGATTGGTTCGGTTAAAACGTTGTGCGTGGCTCTGGTGATGGCGGCCATGGTGGGCTGTGCGACTGTCGGCAAAGACTTCGCCACCCACAATGTGGACCAGATCCAGATTGGTGAAACCACGCGGGCCGATATCCAGGAGATGTTCGGCGAGCCGTGGCGCACCGGGATCGAAGACGGCAAACGCACCTGGACCTATGGCAAGTACAAGTGGTCTGCCTTCGGTGAAGCGGAAACCACCGACCTGGTGGTGCGGTTCAACCAGGACGGCACCGTGTCGTCCTACGTGTACAACACCACCGAATAACTCCCGAAGAAAACAGGCGCGGGGCTGCCTTCAGCCCCGCAAGCCTCCTACCAGCTTATCGATGCTTTCCTTGGCATCGCCGAACAGCATACGGGCGTTGTCCTTGAAGAACAGTGGATTCTCCACCCCGGAATAACCGGTGGCCATGCCCCGCTTGAGGATAACCACCTGGTGGGCCTTCCAGACCTCCAGCACCGGCATGCCGGCAATCGGACTGCCCGGGTCTTCGGCGGCGGCCGGGTTCACGGTGTCGTTGGCGCCGATGACCAGCACCACGTCGGTATCCGGGAAGTCATCGTTGATTTCGTCCATTTCCAGCACGATGTCATAAGGGACGTGGGCTTCCGCCAATAGCACGTTCATATGCCCTGGCAGACGGCCGGCCACCGGATGAATGCCGAAACGCACGTTTACGCCCCGTTCCCGAAGGATCTTGGTCATCTCGCTGACGCCGTTCTGGGCCTGGGCCACCGCCATACCGTAACCGGGCACAATGATCACCGACTGGGCGTTGCGCAACTCCTCGCAGACATCATCGGCACTGGATTCGTGCACCGTTTGATCGGCGTCCGCGGCCGCCGAACTGCTGCTGGTCTGGCCGAAGCCACCGAGAATCACGCTGATGAACGAGCGGTTCATGGCCTTGCACATGATGTAGCTGAGGATGGCACCGCTGCTGCCCACCAGGGCACCAACGACAATCAGCAGATCATTGCCCAACATGAAACCGATGGAAGCGGCGGCCCACCCGGAGTAACTGTTTAGCATGGATACCACCACCGGCATGTCGGCGCCGCCAATAGCCATGATCAGGTGAATGCCGAGGACCGAGGCAATGGCGGTCATCAGGATCAGGGCAACGATTCCCAGGGCCATGCTCTCGGTGCCCAGGAACCAGGCCCCGAGCAAGACGCAGACAATGATCGCTGTCAGGTTCATCAGATGCCGTCCGGGCAGGGTCAGCGCCTTGCTGTCGATTCGGCCGTCCAGTTTGCCGCAGGCCACCAGTGAACCAGTGAAGGTAATGGCACCTATAAAAATGCCGACAAACACCTCCACCAGTTTGATGGTGTGCTCGGTACCGGAGGTGGCAATCAACGGCTCGATATAACCGGAAAAACCTACCAATACCGCCGCCAGACCCACGAAACTGTGGAGCAGGGCGACCAGCTGAGGCATCTGGGTCATTTCCACCTTGTTGGCGATGGGAATGCCAATGCCGGCACCGAGCAACACGGCAATGATGATGGCGGTAATGCCTCCGTCTACGCTGGCCAGAGTGGCCCCCACCGCGATGATAATGCCGGCGACGCCGTAGAGATTACCGCGCCGTGCCGATTCCTGGTGGCTGAGGCCACCCAGGCTGAGAATAAACAAGATACTTGCGACCACGTAGGCCACGCTCACCAGTCCTGTGCTCATATCGGGCGCCTCCTACTTGCGGAACATTTTGAGCATGCGATGGGTGACCCGGAAGCCACCGCCCACGTTGATGCTGGCAATCAGCACCGCCACAAACGCCATGATGCCAACGGCAATATTCTCCGCCTGGGCCAGATGCAGAATGGCGCCGATAACGATGATGCCGCTGATGGCGTTGGTAACGCTCATCAGGGGGGTATGCAGGGAAGGGGTTACGTTCCAGATCACCTGCCAGCCAATAAAGCAGGCCAGTACGAACACAGTGAAGTGTTGCAGGAAGCTTTCCGGCGCGTGGGCGCCCACTCCGTAGAGCGCCAGGGCCGTCACCACCAGAAGAACGCCTTTGCCGATCAGGCTGCGACGGTCCGCGTCCTTCTTGGCGGCCGCTTTTGCTTCGGCTGAAGGCTCCTCGGTGCCCGGTGCGGGCTTGGGGCTGACCGGCGATTCCGGTTGTGGCGGCGGCCAGGTTATTTCGTCCTCGTGAACCACCGTCAGGCCGCGGATGACTTCGTCTTCCATGTTCACCAGCGGCGTGCCGTCTTTCTCGGGTGTCAGCTCGGTGAGCAGATGCACCAGGTTGGTGGCGTACAGATCACTGGCCACCTTGGCCATCCGGCTGGGCAGGTCGGTGTAGCCGATCAGGGTAACGCCGTGTTGATGGGCGACTTTGCCCGGTTCGGTCAGTTCGCAGTTACCCCCTCGCTCTGAGGCCAGATCCACGATCACGCTGCCGGGCTTCATGGATTTTACCATGTCGGCGGTGATCAGTTTCGGTGCCGGTTTGCCGGGAATCAGGGCGGTGGTGATGATGATATCCACCTCTTCCGCCTGCTCTGCAAACAGCGCCATCTCCGCCTTGATGAACTCGTCACTCATCTGCTTGGCGTAACCACCGCTGCCGCTGCCTTCCTCGTCACCGAAATCCAGTTCCAGGAACTCGGCGCCCATGCTCTCGACCTGTTCCTTTACTTCCAGCCGGGTATCAAAGGCCCGCACGATAGCGCCCATGCTGTTGGCCGCGCCAATGGCTGCCAGGCCAGCCACCCCGGCACCGATGACCATGATTTTCGCGGGTGGCACCTTGCCAGCAGCGGTAACCTGCCCGGTAAAGAAACGCCCGAAGTGGTTCGCCGCCTCGATCACCGCCCGATAGCCGGCGATGTTGGCCATGGCGCTGAGTGCGTCCATCTTCTGGGCGCGGCTGATGCGGGGCAGGCTGTCGATGGCGAAAGACGTGATCTTTCTGGCGGCCAGCTTTTCCAGCAATTCCGGGTTCTGGGCTGGCCAGATGTAGCTGACCAGAAACGCGCCCTCCTTCATCAGATCCGCTTCGTGTTTGCCCAGTGCCGGATTTTCCATGGGCGCGCGGACCTTGAGGATAAAGTCGGCTTCTTTCCACAGTGAGCTGGTATCGGCTGCGATGGCTGCGCCCACTTTTTCATAGGCGGCATCGGAGTAGTTCGCCGCCTCGCCGGCGCCGCCTTCCACGATCACGTCATAACCAAGTCCGATTAACTTGTGAACAGAAGGTGGCGTGGCGGCCACTCGCCGCTCGTCCTCAAAGATTTCCTTGGGGATACCGATTTTCATTATTGGTTTGCCTCCGGATTTCCCGATTGATCACTTGTTCTGGTTATCTACATACTAGTGCAGGTTGCCAGATCTGCCCGGAAAGCGGATTTATCGGAGGTATATCAGCCCTGCCTCAGGGCGAGGCGTTCGACTTCCGTTTGCGACAGGTGATCAAGCATCGCACCCCGGAACTGCCGGTTGATGAAATGTTCGGTTTCGGTCTGGATGGTTTCGCGCTGGGCGGGTTTCTCGATGTAATCCATGGCCCGGAACAGGATGTAGCGGATGGTCATGCGGGAGACTTCATGAATGGTCTCGGACGGCACGGCGCTCACCAGTTGCCGCTCGATAATGTCTTCGGCCATTTCCCGGGCGCTGGCTTCAAGCTGTGATTCAAGGGCCCGTCGCAGTATCGGGGAGGGGCCGTGGAGTTCCCGCACGGCCACCGTAGTTGCCGCCGGATTGGCCAGGAAGTAGTGGTACACAAACGCCACCGTATCCCGCGACGCCTGTTCGGAAGAATCCGCCATCTGCCGCAG
The DNA here is from genome assembly GCF_056857715.1 of Marinobacter sp. L-13. NCBI lineage: Bacteria > Pseudomonadati > Pseudomonadota > Gammaproteobacteria > Pseudomonadales > Marinobacteraceae > Marinobacter > Marinobacter sp. L-13. The sequence goes on along the minus strand of NZ_JBSXNQ010000043.1, from coordinate 111,452 downwards.
ATCCCGGACCCCGGCTTTCATCTCCTCGGCAATGTAACCCAGTACCTGCAGGCCGAATTCATCCAGGCTCTTGAAGTGTCGGTAAAAGGTATTCGGATTCAGCCCCGCCTCCCGGGCAAGCTCCCGCAGTCCCAGCGACGTCAGGCTCCGGGTTTCGGTAATCAGCCGAAGCGCAGCCTGGATGAGTTTCAGCTTTCCGCCGGTTAATCCGTTCATCTTTTCCTCTGCTTTGGAGGTTGGCCGCGTTGGCAGGTATTCCGAAAACCGCTGCAAGTACGTCCATGTACGCTTGCTCTCCGCCATCCCTGGCTCCGAGCATTTTCGGAATACCTGCCCACAAATGACCAGCCCCCCCAGCCAGAGCCCGCCGCAGAGGCCAATGATCAGTCACCTGAGGCCAATCACCGAACCAGGAGTATACGGTTGTATACCAAGCTGTGTATACATGTGTCTACCGGCCATGATGACCCGCCGGATAACAACAGACAAGGTCTAGTGTCCCGTTTAGCTGGGGCACTGGGGCCAACGCAGGAGTGCAGCAATGACACAGAACACACAGATCGCCATCATCGGCACCGGATTCTCCGGCCTGGGCATGGCCATCAAACTCAGGGAAGCCGGCTACAACGACTTCGTGATCCTGGAGCAGAGTGACGACATCGGTGGCACCTGGCACCAGAATCATTACCCGGGGTGTGCCTGTGACGTGCAGTCTGCACTCTACTCCTTCTCCTTCGAGCAGAACCCGAACTGGAGCCGGATGTATGCCCAGCAGCACGAGATCAAGGCGTATCTGAAACATTGCGCCGAGAAATACGGGCTGATGAAGCACATCCGGCTGAACACCCACGTGGCGGGAGCGCGATTTGATGAGACCCACCAACGGTGGGTTGTTGAAACCTGTGATAGTCCGACGCTTTGGGCGTACATGCAGGAAAGAGGCGTGAAGCCGGGAGACCGGTTGGATCGAACCGATAAGGGGCTGCCGGAATTCACTACCTTGAGGGCCGATATCCTCGTTTCCGGAATGGGGGGATTGAGCACGCCGGCGTATCCGGAGATCAAGGGGATCGAATCCTTCACGGGCAAGCGTTTCCACTCCCAGGACTGGGATCACGACTACGATTTGCGCGGCAAGCGGGTGGCGGTGATCGGGACCGGTGCCTCGGCCATCCAGTTTGTTCCGGAGGTGGCGAAGCAGGCGGCAAAGGTAGACCTGTACCAGCGCACACCACCGTGGATCATGCCCAAGCCGGACCGTGCCATCCGGCCAGTGGAGAAGCGGCTTTTCCGGATGTTCCCACAAACACTTAATGCGTTCAGGCAGAGTATCTACTGGTCGCTTGAGGCGCGGGTACTGGGCTTTGTGGGCAATCCGCGTATTCTGAAGTTGGGTGAACTGCAGGCCCGCCGGCATATCCGCAACCAGATTCCGGACAAGGCCTTGCGCAGAAAGGTTACCCCGGATTTTCATTTCGGCTGCAAACGGGTGCTGATTTCCAATAACTACTATCCGGCGCTGGCCCAGGACCATGTGGATGTGGTGACCGAGGGTATCCGTGAGGTGCAGGGCAACACCGTGATCGATGGTCAGGGCAACAAGCGGCAAGTGGATTGCATCATCTACGGCACCGGTTTCCGAGCCCAGGACCCGATTCCCGCGGGCATGATCTTTGGCCGTAATGGTCAGGATCTGCTGGATGCCTGGAAGGATGGCGCCGAAGCATACAAAGGCACCACCATCAGCGGTTTCCCGAATTTCTTCATGCTGATGGGGCCGAATACCGGCCTCGGCCACAGCTCCATGGTGTATATGATCGAAAGTCAGATCCAGTACGTGCTGGATGCCCTCCAAAAGATGCGCCGGCAGCAATGGAGCAGCATGGAAGTGAAGCCGGACGCCCAGAGCCGTTACAACGCTTCCATTCACGCAAAGCTTGGTGATTCAGTCTGGCAGACCGGCTGCAAGAGCTGGTACGTGAACGAAAACGGCAAGAACACCACATTATGGCCAGGCTTCACCTGGCAGTTCCGTCAGCAGACACGACGCTTTGATGCGGCTCAATATCTGGTTCGTGCACCAGAATCCGGGGTTAGCGAGCGCGAATCGGCTCTGGCCGTTTAACGGTTGGCAGCGGGGGACTTTCGGGCAGCTTTCGGGCGTGTCCAGGTTGCGTTTTGGCCCTTTTGGCCAATACTGAAAGGATGGTCTTGCCGCTCTCGGCCAAGGATGTCCCCTGATGAAGCTGTTTCACTGTGGCCGATGCGCCAACCTGCTGTATTTTGAAAACAGTCGTTGTACCAGTTGTGGGTCTGGACTGGGCTTTGCCCCGGATGTCATGGACTTGCTGGCTATCGAGCCAAACGATGATGGCACCTGGGCGGCCGTCGCCCGGGGCGACCTCTACAGGCTTTGTGGCAACTATCAGAACCAGGGTGCCTGCAACTGGCTGATCCCTTCTCCGGACGCCCACACCTTCTGTGTCGCCTGCCGACTGAACCGCACCATCCCCGATCTCAGCATTCTGAAGAACAACGATCTCTGGCGGCGTCTGGAGAAGGAAAAGCGGCGTCTGGTGTATTCGGTGTTGCGCCTTGAGCTGCCCTGCGAACCCCGTAATGAGGACCAGTACGGGCTGGCGTTTGATTTTCTGGCTGACCAGCCGGCGATGTTCGACGAACGCGCGAAAGTAAAAACCGGCCACGCAAATGGCGTGATCACCATGAATATTGCCGAGGCAGATCCTGTGGAACGGGAGCGGATGCGCAGCCAGATGGCTGAGCCTTATCGCACTGTTTTGGGGCATTTCCGTCACGAATCCGGTCATTACTACTGGGACATCCTGGTCCGGTCCGGGCCGTGGCTTGGGCCGGTTCGGGAGATGTTCGGTGATGACGCCAGAGACTACAAACAGGCGCTGGACCAGTATTACCAGTACGGCCCGCCGGGTGACTGGCAGAGCTGGTACATCAGCTCCTACGCCAGCAGCCATGCCTGGGAAGACTGGGCCGAGACCTGGGCACACTACCTGCATATGGTGGATACATTAGAGACTGCCTGGCAGTTCGGGATGCGGGTGAATGCCCGCCAGCGCCCGGTAATGAACAGCGAACCAGACCCTGCGTTTGACCCCTACCAGGCCGACGATTTCGATGCACTGATCAAGCACTGGTTACCCCTGACGCTTGCGCTCAACAGCCTGAATCGAAGCATGGGGCATGACGATGCCTACCCCTTCGTGCTTGCGGCTCCGGTGGTGGAGAAACTCCGTCTGGTACACCGAATAGCTCACGGTGGTTAACGAAAGGACCCCAAATGAAAAAGAACAAATCGATAGACTGGAAAAACTACGATCCCAACGAGTTCTACGATGAACTGATTGCTGCCAAGGGCAAGCCCCGGCCTGCGGCCACGGCGATTACCGACTACCTGGGCAATCTTGGTTCCGAGGAAATCCAGGCGCGCCAGCAGGCGGCCGAACTGGCGATACTTGAGATGGGGGTCAGCTTCACTATCTATAGCGAGGGCGAAAATATTGACCGGGCCTGGCCCTTCGACATCATTCCCCGGGTTATTTCGCGTCGGGAGTGGGAAACCATCGAGCAGGGTCTGGCCCAGCGCCTGACGGCCCTAAACATGTTCATCAACGACATCTACAACGACCAGAACATCGTCAAGGACAAGGTCATCCCCAAATATGTGTTCGCCAACTCGAAGAACTTTCGCGAGCAATGTCGGGGGTTCACGCCGCCACTGGGGGTCTGGGCGCACATCTGTGGATCCGACCTGGTGCGGGATAAAGATGGCAAGGTGTATGTTCTTGAGGACAACCTGCGGGTCCCCTCGGGTGTTTCCTACATGCTGGAGAACCGTCAGTTGACCAAACGGGTGTTCCCGGAGCTGTTCGACAAAACCAGCATTCTGCCGGTCGATGACTACACCAACCAGCTGTTCGACATGCTGGCGTCGATTTCGCCCCGGCCTCAGGACCACCCGAAAATTGCGGTGCTCACGCCAGGTATTTTCAACTCCGCCTATTTTGAACATTCCTTCCTGGCTCAGCGCATGGGCGCCGAGCTGGTAGAAGGGGCCGACCTGGTGGTTGGCGAAGATGATTGTGTCTACATGCGTACTGTCGAGGGCCTGGAGCGCGTGGATGTGATTTATCGCCGCATTGACGACGATTTCCTGGACCCGGAGGTATTCCGTTCCGATTCCACTCTGGGCGTGCCCGGTCTGATGCGAGCCTGGCGCAATGGCAAGGTTGGCCTCGCCAATGCACCGGGTGCCGGCGTGGCCGACGACAAGGTGATCTACGCCTTCGTGCCGGACATGATCCGTTACTACCTGGATGAGGAGCCGATCATCCCGAACGTGCCCACCTACATGTGTGTGAACAAGCAGGATCAGGAGTATGTCCTTGAGCATCTCGACGAGTTGGTGGTCAAGCCCGCGAACGAGTCCGGGGGCTATGGCATGCTGGTGGGGCCCCATTCCACCAAGAAGCAGCGCACCGAGTTCGCGCGCCTGATCAAGAAGAACCCGCGCAACTACATCGCCCAACCCACATTGAGTCTCTCTGTGGCCCCAACTTTGTGCGACGAGGGCCTGGCGCCCCGACACCTGGATCTTCGGCCTTTTGTGCTGCAGGGCGTGAGAACCTACGTTACGGCTGGCGGGCTTACGCGGGTGGCGATGCGAAAAGGCTCCCTGGTGGTGAATTCGTCCCAGGGCGGTGGAAGCAAGGATACCTGGATCGTGGACGAGGAGAATTGATGTGCTGTCACGTGTAGCGGAACGACTGTACTGGATGGCCAGATACCTTGAGCGGGCCGAGAACAACGCCCGGATGATCATGGCCTTTAATTCCCTGGCGTTGGACATGCCCCGGGAAACCCAGCTTTCCTGGAAGGGACTGGTGGCCGTGACGGGCATGGGGGCGCTGTTTGACCAGCATCATCAGAAGGCCGATGAGCGCAACTGTGTGAAGTTTCTGATGGCGGATGGCTACAACCCGAGCTCCATTGCCTCCTGCATCAAGGCCGCCCGGGAGAACGTGCGCACCACCCGGGACCAGATTCCAACCGACGCCTGGGAGGTGATCAACGAGCTGTACCGGTACATCCTGGAGAACATAGATCAGGGGGTTGGTAAGCGGGCGAGGTACGAATTCCTCAACGAAATCGTGGGTCGCTGCCAGATGCTCAATGGTTTGCTGGCCGGTTGCATGAGTCACGATGAGGGGTATGACTTCATCCGAGTAGGCCGCAACCTGGAGCGGGCGGACATGGCCACCCGGCAGATTGAAGTGGGCGCCCTGCAGTTCCTCGACGGCTGGGATGGCACCGAAACCTATGGCGGGCTGCTGTGGACCAGTGTCCTGCGTTATCAGAGTGCCTTCCAGATGTACCGTCACAATGTGCGGCGGAAGGTCAGCGGGCCTCTGGTCATTCGTTTCCTGTTGCAGAATGAGCCGTTCCCGCGATCGGTGCTGCACAGCCTCAGCGAAGTCGCGGGCGCTCTCGACCGTCTGCCAAGGAACGAGATTCCGCTCCGCACCGCGTTGCAGGCGGTACGTCACACCCGGGATGGGGACGTGGATGCACTGATCCGCAAGGAGGACGTGATCCTGTTCCTGGAAAAACTGCAGTTAGAAATCGGTGAGCTTCACGACGATATTGCAGAGACGTGGTTTCCTGTCTACGAGACAGCCTGAAACTCCCAATTTTATTCGCCTGTGAGATAGGTTCCATGTCGATTCACGTTGCCCTGAGCCATACCACCCACTATCGCTATGAGCGCCCGATCAGCCTGGGCCCGCAAATAGTTCGATTGCGTCCGTGTCCGCACGGGCGGACGCGCATCCTCAGCTACTCGCTGAAGGTGGAACCAGAGGGTTATTTCCTGAACTGGCAACAGGACCCCCAGGCCAATTATCTGGCCCGCCTGGTGTTTCCGGAGAAAACCGAAGAACTGAAGATCACTGTGGATCTGGTTGCCGAGATGGCCGTGATCAACCCGTTCGATTTCTTTCTGGAACCCCGGGCAGAGACCATTCCGTTTGAATACGAGGAGTGGCAGACGGCAGAGCTGGCGCCTTATTTACAGAAACTACCGGAAACACCGGAATTCCGTAAGTGGATGGCCACCATAGACCGCAAGGAAACTCCCAGCGTGGATTTCCTGGTGGGTGTGAACCAGAGCCTTGCTGACCGTATTGATTACCTGATCCGGATGGAGCCGGGCGTCCAGACCCCGGAGGAAACCCTGAAAAAGGGCTCCGGCTCCTGTCGGGATTCGACCTGGTTGCTGGTGCAGACGCTCCGGCATCTGGGGCTGGCGGCGCGCTTTGTGTCCGGCTACCTGATTCAGCTCAAGGCAGACCAGAAAGCACTGGATGGCCCTTCGGGCGCTGAGGAAGACTTCACCGATTTGCACGCCTGGTGCGAAGTCTTCCTGCCGGGCGCCGGTTGGGTGGGGCTGGATCCGACGTCCGGCCTGTTTGCCGGAGAAGGGCATATCCCGCTGGCCTGCAGCCCGGATCCGTCCTCGGCGGCGCCAATTACCGGCATGGTTGAGGAGTGCGGGGTCGAGTTCGAGCACCAGATGAGCGTTCAGCGCATCTGGGAAGCACCTCGGGTGACCAAACCCTATACCGAGGCCCAGTGGCAACGCATCGTTGGGCTGGGCCATGACGTGGACCAGCGTCTGACAGAACTGGATGTGCGTCTGACCCAGGGCGGTGAACCCACCTTCGTGGCGAATCACGACCGGGACGAGCCGGAGTGGAACACCGAGGCCATGGGCCCCACCAAGCGCAAGAAGGCCATCGAGCTCTATCACCGGATGCGGGATCGCTATGGCGCTGGCGGGTTGGTTCATTTCGGCCAGGGAAAGTGGTATCCGGGGGAGCCGCTGCCCCGATGGTCCCTGAACTGTTACTGGCGCAAGGATGGCGAGCCGATCTGGCGGGACGAGCGCTGGCTGGCGGATGAGCGCATCGAAGGCAACGCAAGCCCGGAAGATGCCCACAGGTTTTTGTCGGCCCTGGCGAAAGAGCTTGGTGTTGATGAAAAACAGCTGTTCCCGGGGTTCGAGGATGCCTTTTATTACTTGTGGCGGGAACGACGTCTACCGGTCAACGTCGATCCTTTCGATGCGAAACTCGAGAATGCCTTGGAGCGCAAGCAGCTTCAGCAGATTTTCAGCCGGGGACTGGATGAGCCCGTCGGCTACGTGCTGCCACTGCGTGTGTCGGAAAAGGAACAGGCCTGGGAAACCGGCCCGTGGTTCCTTCGCAGTGAACGCTGTTACCTGATTCCGGGCGGCTCCCCCATGGGGCACCGGCTGCCTCTGGACAGCCAGCCCTGGGTGGAGGAAGCCGATTACCCCTGGATCCATGAGCAGGACCCGTTTGCGCCCCGTGGCCAGCTGCCGGCCAGCGAGGAAATCCGCCAATGGAACAGCCGGGGCCAGTCCGGGCAGGTGTCGCCGGAACGGGCGCCGCCTAAAAAAGGAAAGTCGGCACCCGAGATTGTCCGCACCGCCCTGTGCGTGGAGCCCCGGGAGGGCATTCTTCGTATTTTTATGCCGCCGCTGGAGAAGCTGGAGCCATACCTTGCCCTGGTTTCCGCCATCGAGAAAACCGCCAAAGAGCTGCAGCAGTCGGTTCTGCTCGAGGGGTATGAGCCACCCTCGGATCACCGGTTGAGTCATTTCCGCATCACGCCAGACCCCGGGGTGATCGAAGTGAATGTGCAGCCGGTCCGGACTTGGGATGAGCTGGTTGAACAGACTGAGACTCTGTACGCGGACGCCTATGAGTGCCGGCTGACCTCCGAGAAGTTCATGATGGACGGACGTCATACCGGCACCGGTGGTGGCAACCATTTTGTATTGGGTTCGCAAAAGGCAGAGGATTCCCCGTTCCTGCGGCGCCCGGATCTGCTGCGCAGCCTGATCAGCTACTGGCATAACCATCCCAGCCTGTCCTATCTGTTTTCCGGCCTGTTTATTGGTCCCAGTTCCCAGGCGCCGCGGATTGATGAGGCGCGCAACGACCATGTGTTCGAAATGGAACTGGCGTTCCGGGAGATGGAGCGGTTATGCCCTGTGGGCAAAAAAGTCGCGCCCTGGGTGGTGGACCGCTTGCTCCGGGACCTGCTTACGGACGTCACCGGCAATACCCACAGGGCCGAGTTCTGTATCGACAAGCTCTATTCCCCGGACGGCCCGGGTGGGCGTCATGGTCTGCTCGAGTTGCGGGCCTTCGAGATGCCACCCCATGCCCGCATGAGCCTGACCCAGCAATTGCTGCTGCGGGCGCTGGTGGCCCGATTCTGGGAGCAGCCCTACAAACCCAGCGGGCTGGTTCGCTGGGGAACCGAGCTGCACGACCGGTTCCTACTACCTCACTATGTCTGGCAGGACTTCGAGGACGTCATCGACGATATGAAGGCCCAGGGTTACCCGCTCGAGAGCGAGTGGTTCGCGCCCCATTTCGAGTTCCGGTTCCCCCGGATCGGCGATTACAAGGTCAAGGGCATAACCCTTGAGCTGCGTTCGGCTCTGGAGCCCTGGCATGTGACCGGGGAACACGGCGCTATCGGCGGCACCGCCCGCTACGTGGATTCTTCCCTGGAGCGTTTGCAGGTGAAGGTACGCGGCGCTGCCCCGGATCGTTACCAGATCACCTGCAATCAGGTGCCGTTGCCGCTTCAGCCAACAGGGATGGTGGGTGAATCGGTCGCCGGCGTCCGGTACCGGGCCTGGCAGCCATCCCAGTGCATGCACCCGACCATTGGTGTGGATGGGCCTTTGGTGTTTGATATCGTGGACACCTGGAATGAACGCAGCCTGGGCGGCTGTGAATATCACGTGACCCATCCCGGTGGCCGGAATTTCGAGACTTTGCCGGTGAACTCGTTCGAAGCGGAAGGCCGCCGCATGGCGCGCTTCTTCCGGATGGGACACAGCTCGGGGCAACAGCCCCTGCGGCCGGTTCCGGAGCATCGGGAGTTTCCGTTTACCCTGGATCTGCGATATCACAAATAAGATGCCTGGACATGTGGTTTGATGCTGGCTCCGGAGAGTAGAAAGCGGCTATGCTTCCAGCTCACTGACTAACGGAGCCTGAATTCAAGGTGGCGAAGCAGCAAGCAGTTACTGACATCCTCCGCCAGTACCATCCGGTGCCGGACCGGTTTGATGAGCTTGGCACCGGGGGTTCCGGGCCCAAGTCGCACTGGCGTCCGTTGTTGCAGCAGCTGAACCTTGAGTCTGTCGCTGGTCTCAACCTCAGGGCTCAGGCGGTTTCCAATGCCATCGCCGAAGATGGCGTAACCTACAACGTCTATGAAGACCCCCGCGGCGATACCCGACCCTGGGAGGTGGATCTGCTGCCGCTGGTGTTGGGCGCCGATGAATGGCAATGGCTCTCGAAAGCCGTCGCCCAGCGTGCAGAGCTCCTGGACAGCGTTCTGGCCGATCTATACGGCGAGCAGTCGCTGTTAAAAGAAGGTCTTATGCCTCCGGCCCTGGTCTACGGGCAGGCGGGTTTCCAGTGGCCCTGCCAGGGGATTCAGCCTGCCGGGGGCCGGTTCCTGCACCTGTATGCCGTGGATCTGGCGCGCGCACCAGACGGCGGTTGGTGGGTAATGGCAGACCGTACCCAGGCGCCCTCCGGCGCCGGTTACGCCCTTCAGAACCGGCTGGTGATTTCCCGGGCGTTCCCGGCGCCATTCCACAACCTGCCGGTAACCAACCTTTCGGAATTCTTCCAGGGTTTCCAGAACAGCCTGGCGGGCATGTCGCCAGCCGGAACCGAGTCACCGCTTTGCGTTCTGCTGACCCCGGGCCGTTTCAACGAAACCTATTTCGAACATGTGTTCCTGGCCCGTTACCTGGGTTTGCCGCTGGTCGAGGGCCAGGATCTGACCGTGCGAGATGACACGGTGTACCTGAAAACGCTTCAGGGCCTGCGGCGGGTACACGCCATTTATCGCCGGCTGGACGATGGCTTCTGTGATCCGCTGGAGCTTCGCGCCGATTCCGTGCTGGGGATTCCCGGGCTTCTGGGAGCGGTGCGGGCAGGCAAGGTGCTGATGGCAAATGCCCTGGGTTCCGGGGTGCTTGAGAGTGCGGCGTTATTCGGGTTTTTGCCGGAGATTTCGAAGAAATTACTGGGCTCGCCTCTGGCTATGCCGTCGGTGGCGTCCTGGTGGTGTGGTGAGAAACCGGCTCTGGATTATGTCATTGAGCACCTGGACGAGCTGGTCATTAAACCGGCCTTCGCGAGCATGCGAATGGAGCCGGTGTTCGGTTACCAGGTGAAAGGTGCAGAGCGGGACGCCCTGATCAAGAAGATGCATGCCCATCCCCATGCCTTTGTCGGCCAGGAGCTCGTCCATCTTTCCCAGGCGCCGGTCTGGAAGGGGGATCCGGAGCAGCCGCTGGCCACCCGGTCCATCGGCCTGCGGCTGTTTGCGGCGGCCACGCCTTCCGGCTGGCGGGTCATGCCCGGTGGGCTGACCCGGGTCGCCATGGATGCGGGTGTGGAAGTCATCTCCATGCAACGGGGAGGGCTGTCGAAGGACACCTGGGTACAGGCTCGCTACACGGCTCCCTCCAAGTCACTGATCAAGAGACGGCTGCAGGTGTCTGACCTGCTCGACGGCGAGCGGGACACGCCCTCCCGGGTGGGGGAAAACCTGTTCTGGATGGGCCGGCACTCGGAGCGGGCGGAGGGAACTGCCCGTTTATTGCGGGCGGCGTTCAACCGTCTGTCGGGCCACGACCAGGCCAGCGAAGAAGCCCTGCTCGGGCTGCAACAGGCAGCCGAACAATTCGGGACCCTTCCGGAGCCTGAAGAAGATGCGGTCCCCGAGCCGCTTCCCGACGCCTTGTTGAGAGCGGTGAGTGACCTGCAATTTCCGGGTTCAATCGCGTCGATTCTTGATGCCCTGCTGTTCAACGCCAGCCAGGTCCGGGACCGTCTGTCTTCCGACAACTGGCACACGCTCAATCGGGTGGGCAAGCCCCTGAGCCCGGCGCCAACCACGCCAGACCGGTCGATTCGGGCACTGAACCTGGTGTTGCTTGATTGCATCTCCCTGGCGGGCTTTGCGATGGATGACATTACGCGGGATGCCAGCTGGGTTTTCCTGGTGATCGGCCGGCGCCTGGAGCGACTGGCCAATCTCTGTACGCTGATTTGCGTGCCCCTGTTCAGCGACCGGTTCAGCCGCCATGCCATGCTCGAGTGGCTGCTGGAAGTGGCCAACTCGGAAGTCACCTACCGCACCCGGTACCGTCGGACACCAGAGCTTCTGGGGGTACTCCATACCCTGGTGATAGACGCAAGCAACCCTCATTCGGTGATGTTCCAGCTGCGCCAGCTGCAGAAGGACCTGCCGGAAATGGGGCGTAAAACCGGCCAGCTGTTTCCGCCGGATCTGAACGAATCGCTGCAGCGGCTGCGAGCGCTTGATTTGCATCCGTTTGAGCGCAAGCGCCCGGACAAAGCCTGTGAAGCCCTGGCGGAGCTATTGTGTGACATCCGGTCGGAGGCCTATCGTGTGTCTGATGAAATTCAGCGGCAGTGTTTTATTCACACCCGGTATTCCGACCGGTCTGTGAACCCGGATTGAGGCACCTGTCATGACATTTGTCCGTTACCATGTGCGTCATGAGACCCTCTACCAGTACGATCAGGTGGTGGGGGAGTCCCACCATTTGCTGAGACTGACACCGCGGGCCCTGCCCTGGCAGCGGAATCTGGAACATCATCTGGCGATTGCACCGGAACCCCCGGTGCGAAGCTCGTTCCTGGACAGTTTCGGCAATCGGATTACCAAGATTGATTTTACCGCGGAACATGAGTACTTACGGATCATCAGCGAATTCTGGGTGGAGCTTCGTGAGCGTCCGAAACCCTCGGCAGCCGCGGCAAAAGTTCCCTGGGAAACCGTCCGCGATAGCCTGCGGTACCGTGCCGACAGGAAGTTCCCGGCGGACCATCTTCAGGCCACGGCGTTCCGGTTTGTCTCCACCAATGTGCCCATTGATTCCCAGTACGCCGCCTATGCCCGGGAGGCGTTCCTTCCGGGGCGCGCGCTGGTAGAGGCGGCTGATGCCCTGATGCGGATGATTCATCGCGACTTTCGCTTCGATGCGACTGCAACGGAAACCTTCACCCCGGTTGAGCAGGCGTTCAAGGCCCGTCGCGGGGTCTGCCAGGATTTCTCCCACATCATGATTGCCTGCCTGCGTTCGGTTGGGCTGGCGGCCCGTTACATGAGCGGGTATATCCTGACCCATCCGCCCGAGGGCAAGGAGCGCCTTGTTGGAGCCGATGCTACCCATGCGTGGGTGGCTGTGTTCGTGCCGGATTTCGGCTGGCTGGAGCTGGATCCTACCAATGCCCTGAGGCCGGACCTGGAACACATTACCCTCGGCTGGGGCAGGGACTTTTCCGATATCACCCCGATGCGGGGCGTCCTGCTGGGGGGTGGTGGACATGAACCGGAGATTGCCGTGACCGTGGTGCCCGAGGAGGAGTTCGCCTCCCTGTACGGCGACGGCGAAACCTATCTGGAAGAACTATCGACTTAACCGAATCCACCCGTCCGGTTGTGGTTGAGCTTATCCATACGTTCACTTCCTTACGGCGGAGTGCCGCATAGCAAGCTATGCTTGCGGGCTTTCGATGGCACCCGGACGACACGGAATGATTGAAACGTTTTTCTCGACTTACATCAGCAGCACCATTCGCTTCCTGTTCCTGCTGGCGCCTTTTTTCGTAGTGACCATGTTCCTGGCGCTGACCAGGGGCCTGCCAGCAACCGAGAAAACATCGATCATCCGCCGTGCCTGCGTTTCGGCCTTTCTGATGGGCGTGATTCTGTTCTTTGCCGGCCCGCTGTTGTTCAGCGCCATCGGCATTACCCTGAATTCGTTCCGGATCGGTGCCGGTTGCCTGCTGTTTCTGACCGCCATCAGCCTGGTGACCAGTGGTACCCGGAATCACGCCACCGGGCTGCCTGATGAGGACCGTGATGACATTGCCGTTGTGCCACTGGCTATTCCGGTGATGATTGGCCCGGCCACCATTGGTGCAATCATGGTGTATGGCGCCGAGCTTAACCGGGTATCCGAAGTGGCAGGCGGACTCCTGGGATTGGTATCCAGCCTGCTGATCCTCGCGGTGCTGCTGCACCTGTCCGGCTACCTGGAGAAGGTGCTGGGCAAGACCGGCCTGAACATCATGTCCAAGATCAGCGGTCTGATCCTCTCTGCTATGGCGGCTGAAATCGTGTTGACGGGCATTGCGGGTTTCATTGCCTCCACCTAGCCTGATAACGGTTCGCCTTATTATGAAACCTGGTTAGTAGATCAGGGGGTTGGTGCGTCTTCGTGGAAATTCAGCGAGGCTTGTGGGCGGACGTCAAAGTAGTTCTCGTAGCGCCCGCTGTTTCTGAATTCGGCGAGTCGACGATTAAAGACTTCGACCAGATGCTGAGTCTCCGGTCCATTCTTGGGGAATAACAGGAAACTCTCGTTCTCGAGGATTGGCTTCGGGTGGTGGGTGACCTGTTGTACTTCCCAATGGCTTAGTTCCCGGTTCAGGATGAAATACCCCACGTTGATTTCTTCCGGAAAAGCGTCAATTCGGCCATAGAGCAGTTTTTTAAAATTCAGAACTGTTGAGGCAGCCTCATCCACGGAGAGCAGTTTGTTGTCCACGGCCGTATCGAAGTCCGGCCCATAGCTGTAACCGATACTGGTGCCAATCTTCAGGTCCGACAAGTCTGACAGGTTGTCCCACTCCAGCGGTCGATCCTTGCGATAAAACAGCACGAAACGCTCTTTCATTACCGGGTCGCTGTAGGTGAAATCTTGCTCTCGTTCAGGGGCATACATCCATATAGCGGTTGCGTGATGGCTTCCGGAGGCAGCTTCGCGATACGCGCGTTGCCAAGGCCGAAAATGGAAGGTAACGGTGTAGCCTTCTTCGGCAAATATGTCTCTGACCATCCGGGCGACGGAGCCTTGCCCCGGTTCCCCTTCAATAAAGAATGGCGGCCAGTCGCCCACGCTAATGTCCAGGTGCTGCCCGGGCTGCGCATGAGCGCCACACGCCCAGAGCAACCCTACAGTTCCCAACACCGTGATGAATTTTTTAATCTTCATAAGCCGAGTCTAAATGCGAAGCGCTCCAAATTCATACGCTCAAGGTAGCGTTGTCAGATCGCAAGCGCAATTCGCTCTGGCAGCGAGCCTGAGATAGGACTGTCTGCTAAAGAGCGACGAATCACGGGTTGGGCAAATTGCCCGTCGATCCTATAAATTCGATAATAAGCCCCATATTCTATGAGAGACACGAGTGTCTCGCGGGAATAGATTCTTTTATTCAGGGTGTCTGATGTCTGCTAATACCGTTGAACACAATCGCAAAAGGCACGATTTCTCCGGCGTTGAGTCGGTCTGGCTGTTCGGCTACGGTTCCCTCATCTACAAGGTGGATTTTCCCTTCCTGGAGCAGCGTCCGGCGTCGATTCGGGGCTGGGAGCGACGATTTTGGCAGGGTTCACACGATCACCGGGGAACACCGGAGTCGCCGGGCCGGGTGGTGACCCTGATCGAGAAACCTCATGCTGTTTGCAAGGGCATGGCATTCCGGGTGTCGCCTAATGTGTTCGAACATCTGGATGTGCGGGAAAAGAACGGTTATCTGCGCCTGAGCACCACGCTTACCTTCGACGATGGCAGCCATGCCGAGGGTCTGGTTTATATTGCCACCGAAGACAACGAGGCCTTCCTGGGCCATGCGCCGCATGCCGATATTGCCCGCCAGATTGCCTCCGCCTCGGGCCCCAGTGGTCCCAATGCCGAGTATCTTCTGAGGCTGGCGGAATCCCTCCGTGCGCTTGGTGCCGATTGCCCTCACACCTTTGCCATTGAATCTCACCTGAAGTCTGCTTCCAAAAACGACACGCTTGCCCACTAGAACGTCAAGCAGACCGGGCGTTTCGTAAAGATCCTGCAAAGCCCGCTTCGGGGCGCTGACATTCTCTCCCGGTTCGATAATCTGGGTTCAGAGGCATCCGGCACTGGGTCCGGATGCGAGATCTGTCTCTGAACAGAACGGGAGAATCATCATGAAGCGATTGTTGATCGGAAGCCTGGTAACGGCATTCCTGATGGTGTCTGCTCCGGTGATGGCGGATGATGACCGCCGGGGTCAGGGTTGGCAGAAGCACCATGAACGCGGCAAAGCCTCACCTCCGGGTCATGAGAAAAAGTTCCTGCAGGCCCATTACCGCGACAGCCATTACGATCGGCACCATCACAAGCCCCGGCACTACAAACAGCATAAGTGGGACCGCAAGCACCACAATCGTTACGATCGCCACGGCTATCATGGTGACAAGCGCCATTGGGGCAAGAAGCACAAGCGCGATGTCTATCGCGACAGGCATGACCGCCGGCGTGACTGGCATCGCAACCATTCAGGCCATTACCGCCTCAAACCGGGCTACGGTGACGGATTGCCGCCGGAGGCCCGGATTGGTCGGATCATTCACGACACTCACGCGCTAATTGAATCGTCCCGGCACTGAATGAAGCTTCCTGGCTCCGGAGCTGCTGTTGCTCCGGGGCTGGATTAAATCCTCTTGCAGGCTCCTTGCGCCGGTGCTGCAGGCCAATGAGCAGCAGGGGCACCACAATCATCAGGCTGCCAGCCAGGAACCACAGGTCGGGCACTTCACCGAACCAGATCCAGCCAATCCCCACGGCCCAGATAAGCCCGGTGTATTCGGCGCTGGTGACCTGGTTGGCATCCACCTGCCGATAGGCCAGCAGTACGGTGATGTTGTAAACGAGAATAAACAGCGCCGAGCCCATGGCACCGATCAGGATGCCAGAATCCCATTGGGCGCCTTCCCACCAGGCCAGTGCACCCGCTGCGGGCAGAATCAGCAGGTAATTCAGGAACAGTTTGTGAACGGTGCTCTGCTGTTTCGGCAGTTTTCGGACCAGCACGGCGTTGATGGCCAGGGCAAAGGCAGAGCCAAGCGCCGCCACGGCCGCCCAGTTGAATTCCACCGGCCGCAGGATGAGCACAATACCGGCAAAGCCGCTGAACACCGCGCTGACACTCAGCGGCGTGAGTTTTTCCCGGAACAGGAATACCGAGAGCACCATCACCAGGATGGGCGCGGCGTAGAACACGGCGTTGGCGGTCGCCAGCGGCAGGTTGGCCAGGGCGACTACCATGCACAGCAGGCCGGCCAGGTGGATGTGGGCCCGGAAGGTGTGGATTTTCAGGCCGGCGAACAGGTTTTTCCGGTCCAGTTGCCCGGCCATTGGCAGCAGGAGTGCCAGGGTGATCAGGCAGCGCAGGAAGGCAAACTGGAACACCGGGGCGCCGGGTTCGAGGAGTTTGATGAACACGTCAGAGATCAATGCCATGGCGTTGCCGATCACCAGCAGCAGGATGGCGCTGTTTACGGTTTTTCCAGACATGTTTTTCTCCTTTGCTCTTCAAGTTCGGGTGCAAGAGCAAATCGAGTGGCTCCCTCCGAAAACCGCTGTGAATACGTCCCTGTACGCTTGCTCTCCGCCATCCATGGCTCCGAGCATTTTCGGAGGGAGCCACACGATCTGCTCCCGTAACATGGAGGGCAGTCTAAGTGGGTGCTAATATCCGATAAAATGATCAATATTCACGTGCTATTAGAAAATTAGATAATGAAGCTGCCACCCCTGAAAGCCCTGCCTGTTTTCGAAGCCGTTGCCCGTCTCAACAGCTTTTCACTCGCTGCCGATGAGTTGGCGGTGAGCCAGAGCGCCGTAAGCCATCAGATCAAGCAGCTGGAAACCTACCTGGGCGAGCAGTTGTTCTGGCGCAGTGGACGGACGCTGTCGCTGACCGATGAGGGCCGGCAGTACCTGGATGCGGTCAGTTCAGCGTTGTTGCAGATTGAGCGGGCCAGTGAGCAGATTCTGGGGCATGAGGAGTCCTTGCTGAGGCTCTCGGTGTTCAGTTCGTTTGCCGTGCGCTGGCTGGTGCCAAGGTTGCCGGATCTGAAGCGGTTGCATCCTCAGCTGGATCTGGCGCTGGAGATGAGTAGTGGTAATCCGGTGTTGTCGGATCGGGTGGCGGATTGTTTTATTACCGTTAAGCCCACCTCGCCCGCATTCAGCTATGAGCTGCTTTACGAGGAGCGTCTGTTCCCCGTATGCAGCCAGGATTACTGGCAGAAGATACGCCGGGAGCTGTCGCTGGAGGAGGTTTCCGGCGACCCGGCGTCGATGTCATTAACACCGGCAATGGTGGCGGAGTATCCGTTGCTGTCGACATACAGTATCTATGACCGTCAGGGTGGGGACTGGGAAGCCTGGTATCGTGAAGCGGGCCTGGACCTGCCCCGATCGAGCCGTTTGTTGCATTCAAGCCATATGCTGCTTTCGCTGGAAGCTGCGCGCTTCCACCAGGGAATTGCGCTGACCAACGACTATATGCTCAGCACCCGCAAGGATTCCGGTGACTTTGTGCGCTTGCCCTGCCACTCCGTTATGACGGGCGACATTTTTTACTTTGCATGGAAAACCAGCCGTCGTCGTGAACGAGGGATTCAGCTTCTGCGGCGTTGGCTGGTTTCAGAAGCGATCAATTCAGGATTACGTCCGGAAGAGGTATCCGATTAGCCGGGCAGGCGAGCAGGATGTTAATCCTGCGACGGAACGTAACGTGGACACTGAGCGTGTGTACACAAAGTTATCGGGGCTTGGCGATCCATCGAGCCCGTTCCTGACCTTTGTCTGAGAGGAGCCACAAGACTATGTACAAAACTCTGTTTGCTGCCGTTATTGTATTGCTGTTTGGTGCGACCACGCCCGTCAACGCTGGCAATCACACCGATGCATTGCCGCCCGGGCTGCAGAAGAAGTTGGAACAGGGCAAGCCGCTGCCCCCTGGCTGGCAGAAAAAAGTGGATATTGGCCGGGGCGACCGTTTGCATCGTGAGCTTTACGATTATGGTGATGTGCGCGACATCGGCGATGGTCGGGAAGAAGTGAGAGTGGAAGACCGAATTTATACGGTGATCAAGGACACTCGGGAAATCATCAACATTCTCGATCAGTAACGGGTCACTCCCCACCGCCCGTTTTATCCGGCGCTTTCGGACTGAAGGCGCAGCGGTCTGGCTTGATGTCCAGTAGCGGAGTGCCGTCCAGACAGTCCAGGCCGCGTACGATCAGCGTTCCTTTTTCTATACGAATTAGTTTGACCATGGACGTGCCAATCGGATTGGGCCGAACCGGCGACCGAAGGGCGAAGGTTCCGAAGGTCTGGCCGTCGCTTCTGGGGCTTTGTCGGACCAGATCGCGTCGGCTCTGGTCCAGCCAGTAGAGCACCTCAATGGTGTCGTAGTCTTCGAGTCCTTTCAGTCCTTCGTGCCAGACAGGATCCAGAACCAACTGGCACTCCGGGCCTTCTGTATTGCCCTGGCGCGGGCAATCCTTGCGGTCGCGCCAGGGGGTATGAATGGTGCCGATGAATCGCAGCGTTGCATCGGAGGCCGGTTCAAGTGCCACGGCCTCCTCATTCGGACGCAAATCACCAGGATCGTTCATCGGCTGGCCCACGCTTTATTGCTCGTCATTTCTCTTCTCTGGGTGGGCGCTCGACCACCTTGCGTTTGCCCTTGGCACAGCGCGAAAGCGCTTTCAGGCCGTCGGCATCGAAAGCATCGACGCGGATCACATCATAGAGCGCTTCCAGTGCTTCCAGCAGTTTGTCGCACTCGTCTGCCTTGACCACGCCCTGGGCACAGGCCCAGTCAACCAGTTCCTTGCGCTGATGCCCCATCAACAGGTCAATGCCGCCCAGTTCGTCTTCATCGCGGTTGCGCATGGCGTCATGCAGCCGGCTGCGCATGTCCGCGGTCTCGTTGGCCAGCTTGTAGGCATTGAGCACCCGCCCGAGCGGATCTTCCGGGTCCATGGTGGTGTAGGTACCGCGACTGATGCGCTGGCGTACCGGGGTGTCCTTGACGATGGATTCCGCGACCTGTGCGCCCAGCTTGTCGTCCGGGCCGTTCAGGCCAGTGGCGCCCAGCGGGAACACCAGCAGACGCAGGGGCCAGCGCAGAGCCGGCACCGGGAAGTTGATGATGGCTTCGCGCATGGAGCCCTGTAGATCCCTGAGGCAGGTCTGTAGGCACCACTCTACCAGCGGCCGCTGGTCATCCGGGTAACCCTCCTCATGCCACTGCTTGATGACGGCGGTCGCGTAATAGAGTTGCACCAGGCAGTCGGCCATGCGCCCTGAGAGGCGTTGCCGGGCCTTGAGGCCACCACCAACGGTCAGCAGAGTGACGTCGGTCATCAGGGCGAAGGCTGCTGAGAACCGCGCCAGCTGTCGGTAGCTGGACTTGATGTTGCCTTGCCGTGGCACCGATTCTGCCCATCCCCTGGTCAGTCCCAGCAGCAGGGCCCGAAGGGCATTGCGGGTGGTGTGAGCCAGATGCCGGTAGAAGATACCGTCGAATTTCTTCGCTGCCTTGTCCTCGTCTTCCATGCCCGCGGCTTCGATTTCCTCAACAATGAACGGATGGCAGCGGATGGAACCCTGGCCGAAGATCATCAGGCTCCGGGTAAGGATATTGGCGCCTTCCACGGTGATCCCGATGGGGACCGCCTGGTAGGCCCGGGCCAGGAAGTTGCGGGGGCCGGTGATGACGCCGCGGCCTGCCACCACGTCCATGGCATGGTTGATGACTTCCCGCATCAGGTCGGTATTGCGGTATTTCAGCACGGCGGACGGCACCGAGGGCCGCACGCCACGGTCCAGCATGCCGGAGGTCAGCAGCCGGGCAGCGTCCATCATGTAGGTGTAGCCTGAGATGGGCTCCAGGGCTTCCTGCACGCCTTCAAACTGGCTGATGGTCCGGCCGAACTGTTCCCGGGTGTAGGCGTAGGAGCCGGTGGCCAGGCTGGCCACCTTGCCGGCACCGGTGCCGAGGGCGGGCAGGGAGATGGAGCGGCCGATAGACAGACACTCCAGAAGCATGGTCCAGCCCTTGCCGAGCATATCCTGGCCGCCGATGACCTGTTCCATGGGAATGAACACGTCGTTGCCCCAGGTGGGACCATTCATGAATACGGTGTTCATGGGCAGGTGGCGGGCACCGGCGTTGACGCCGTCCGTGTCTTTGGGCACCAGTACACAGGTCACACCGATTTCATCGGAATCGCCCAGCAGCTTGTCCGGATCATAGACCTTGATGGCCAGGCCGATCAGTGTCGCCACCGGGGCCAGGGTGATGTAGCGCTTGTTCCAGGTGACTTTCAGGCCCAGCACTTCCTTGCCGTTCCATTTGCCCTTGCAGACGATGCCTTTGTCCGGAATGGCGCCGGCGTCGGAGCCGGCCACCGGGGAGGTGAGGGCGAAACAGGGAATCTCGTCGCCGCCGGCGAGTCTGGGCAGATAATGCTGTTTCTGCTCATCGGTGCCGTAGTGCATCAGCAACTCGCCCGGGCCGAGGGAGTTGGGCACCATCACGGTAACGGCAGCCGATACGCTCCGGGTGGAAATCTTCATCACGATTTCCGAGTGGGCGGTGTTGGAGAACCCCAGGCCGCCGTCTTCTTTGGGAATCACCAGGCCGAAAAAGCCGTTCTCACGGATGAACTTCCAGACCTTGTCCGGCAGGTCGTATTGCTCGTGGGTGATTTTCCAGTCGTCGAGCATGGCGCACAGCTTTTCCACCGGGCCGTCCAGGAAGGCCTGTTCCTCGCTGGTGAGGTGCGCCGGCTTGGCGTCCAGCAACTTGTTCCATTTGGGCTTGCCGGAGAAAAGTTCGCCGTCCCAGTCCACCGAGCCGGATTTCAGGGCTTCGGCTTCGGTATCCGAGAGTTTGGGCAATCGGCTGCGCACCCAGCCAAGCAGGGGGCGGCTGAGCTTGTCCAGGCGCAAGTCGCCGGGAATAACAAGGATTAACGCCAGCGCCAGCAGTACACCGCCACAAAGAATGCTGATCAGGTGCCATTCATCCTGGAACAGACCCACAACGGTCGCAATGGACATGACGGCAGCGGCTGTGGTGCCGCCTATACCCAGGTAGATCAGCACCAGGGCACTGATCAGCAGAAGTAGAACACTCATGTGAAGACCTCCGTATCGTGAATGCAATCAGCGAGAAACTGACCTTTACCATCGGTCAAAGCCTGACCAGTTGCAAGAGGCGTGGGGGCGGGATGTAAAGATTGATTGCAGTAATGAAAAGCATTGTCAAAAACCCGCAAGTTTCTCTCCATTGATTGATCCAGACTGCAACTTTCGGAGAACACATAGCCTCATTCAATAAAAAGTACCCGGAGCCTAATGATGTTTAGCCAGCTCACCGTTGCGAAACGCCTTGCCCTTGGCTTTGGTCTGATTCTGTCGCTGATGATTGCCATAAGTCTGGTTGGTAATCATCGGGTCGGTTTTATCGACAGGACCCTGACCGACGTGGGTGATGGCGCCGCCGTGAAGCAGCGCTACGCCATTAACTTTCGGGGCAGTGTCCATGACCGGGCAATAGCCATTCGCGATGCAGTACTGGTTGAGAACGACCGGGAGCTACAACGGCACCTCGCGGACATTGAGCGTCTTAAGGGGTTCTATCGGGATTCCGCCGGCCCGATGGATAGGATGTTCCGGGAAGAAGGCGCTAACAGCCGGGAAAGGGAGCTCCTGGCAGCGATCAAAGAGATCGAGCGCAGGGCCCTGACGCTGACCGACGACCTCCTCGAGCTTCGCCTGGCGGGAGAGATCGACCAGGCCCGGGCATTTCTGCTCAGCGATGTCTCTGGCGCTTACTCGGAGTGGTTGAAACGGGTAAATGCCTTTATTGATTACCAGGAAGAGGTGGTTACAGGTGGCGTGGATGAGGTTCGCGAGGCAGCGAGTACATTCAATGCGTTGAACCTGGCCGTCACCGGTCTCGCGGTGGTTCTGGGTGCCCTGGTGGCACTGGTGATCATTCGCCGATTGAAGAAGATTCTTGGCGGTGAGCCCGAAGACGTTGCCCGGGCCATTCGTCAGCTGGCCGATGGTGAGTTGGACCAGGAGCTCCGGACACGGTACCCGGATAGCGTGATGGGCGCGCTGCAGGACACTGTGGAGCGATTGGGCGGCATTATCCGGGAAGTAGGGTCTGCCGCTGAAGAGCTCTCCACTTCCTCCTCTGAACTTGAAAGCACTTCGGATAACAACAGCCGACAGATACGTCTCCAGGCGACCGAGGCGGAACAGATGGCCACGGCGGTGAACCAGATGGCCGCCACGGTGAACGAAGTGGCGGGTTTTGCCGCCAGCGCGGCAACCGCCACCCAGAAAGCCGACATCGAAGTGGAGAGCGGTAATCGCGTGGTGCAGGAAACCGCGGCCTCCATCGGAGAGCTGGCGGAAACCCTGGAGCAGGCAACACAGACTGTGCAGCGCGTGTCCCAGGACAGCGCCAATATCGAAAAGATCATCGAGGTGATCAACGCCATCGCCGAACAGACCAACCTGCTGGCGCTGAATGCTGCGATCGAGGCGGCACGCGCCGGCACCCATGGACGAGGATTCGCTGTCGTGGCCGACGAAGTACGGTCGCTGGCATCGCGGACCCAGGATTCCACCCGGGAAATTCAGGAGATGATTGGAAACCTGCAGGCGGGCGCCGGCCAGGCGACCGAGGTTATGGAAAGCAGTCGGGAGCTTGCCCGCACCACGGTGGACAAGACCAGCGA
This sequence comes from Marinobacter sp. L-13, assembly GCF_056857715.1. NCBI lineage: Bacteria > Pseudomonadati > Pseudomonadota > Gammaproteobacteria > Pseudomonadales > Marinobacteraceae > Marinobacter > Marinobacter sp. L-13. Next base: position 88,660 of record NZ_JBSXNQ010000043.1, on the reverse strand, counting down.
GGCGGAAGCTGCTCTGGCCCGGATTCGTCATGAGGTGGGTGCCATCAACGACATGAATGCCCAGATCGCCAGTGCCTCGGAAGAGCAGAGTTCCGTTGCAGAAGAAGTTAACCGCAATATCAGCCGCATCCATGATGCCACGGTGGAGACCTCAGCCGGTTCCGAGCAGGTGGCCGGGGCAAGCCGGGATCTGGCCGTGCTTGCCGGTCAGCTGCGTTCGCGGGTCAGTGTGTTCCGGTTCAAAGGCTGAGGCCGGAGATCAGCAGTGCCAGGGTCGCCAGCAGCACCGCGACGTTGGTGCCGAGGAGAGAGTTGAGCTGTTCGGGGCGGTTGAGCGCGCCGGGCAGCTTGACGCTTATCCAGATCGCTGCCGGCAGAGGCGCAAACGCGAGAGCGGTCCACAGCGGTAACCAGCCAATCCAGATCGCCGAGCCCAGAATCCCAAAGCTGCCCAGCAGCAAAAGCGCAACCAGGCGGGTGGCGGCTTTCTTTCCAAGAGTAATCACCAGATGTCGGCGCCCGACTTTCCGGTCCGCGTCGGCATCCGGTATCTGATTGATCAGCAGCAACTCACTGACGAGCAGCAGGCCGATGGTGGAAACGGTAAGGGCCGTTGCGTCCAGCCGGGCCCCAAGGGCAATCAGACTGCCCAGAATCATCACCGGTCCGAACCCCAGCCCCGGAGCCAGCAGGCAAATCAGCGGCGAACGGGTAATCCAGCGGGTATACGTGAGCACCAGCACCACGCCGGCCGCGCCGAGCACCAGCATTGGCAGGCCCCGGAGCCAGAGAAAATACAACCCGATTGCGACAACCAGTCCCAGTGTGCCAAAGGCGGCCAGCAGGACTTGCCGGGCGGCGGTGGGAACCTCCGGCAAGGCACCACTGCCGCCGGAGAATGGCGTGCGACGGGTAATCAGATCCAGCCCGGAGGCAAAGTCTTCGTACTCATTGAGCAGATTGACGGCGGCATGGGCCAGCAGGGCGCCAATCAGGACGAGCAGGGTATTGAGCAGGGCCGGAGGCTCGCCCTGGTGCCAGGCTACCGCCACGCCAAGGCCGGCACACAGCGGTGCGAGTACCAGGAAATTGGGTCGGGAGGCGCGCACCACCGCAACGGTTTCAGACATCGGGTCCTTCCTCGGCTAACAGAGCGGTTAGTGGGGCAGATGCTCAGACGTAGCCGGCGGCAAACACCAGACCGAGCACAACCGGCATAACCACAAGACTGCCCAGATTGCTCAATAATACCAGCGAGGCGACCTTGTGTGGCTCCTGCCGATACTGTTCCGCCACCATGTAATTGAGTACGGCCGGAGGCAAGGCTGCAAATACCCACAGCGCCGCCACCTGCATCCCGGGAAGATCCAGAACCGCAATCATCGGCCATGCAAGGATCAGACCGCTGGCGGGACAGGCGATGGCGCCCAGCATACCCAGTTTCCAGTCACTGAAATCGATATCAAGCATGCGCACGCCAAGGGCAAAGAGCATCAGCGGTATGCTCACACCACCGAGCATGTTCAGGGTTTCCAGCAGCCATTCCGGCAGGGTCACGCCCCCGAGATTGACCGAGAGCCCGGCAATACTGGCAAATACGATGGGCAGCTTCAGGCGTTTTACGATGGAGGTATGGGGGGCGAGTATGTACAGCCCCACCGAAAAGTGCAGCAGCATTTCCACGATGAATAGCACAATGGCCGCCGGCAGGGCCTCATCGCCGAAGGCCAGTACCAGCAGCGGAAGACCCATATTGCCGGAATTGTTAAACATCATCGGTGGCAGAAAGGTCTTCAGGTTCAGCTTCAGAACCCTGGCCAGCGGATACAGAACAATTCCTGATCCGAGCACAACCACCGTGGCGGCCAGTGCAAGCTGGGCGTAGTTCTGCAGCGGAGCCTGCTGGTCAGCAAGAACAGCGAAGACCAGCATGGGCACAAACAGTTCCATGTTGAGAACGTTCAGTCCCTGGATGTCGGGCGTCCGGTAGCGGCCATAGAGTGCGCCGCAACCGGCGATCAGAAACACCGGCAACATGGTGGACAGAATCTGGCCAATCATTGAACAGGCTCCGGGGAATGTTTGGAAGTTTTTATTGGATAAACCGTTAGGTTCGCAAGTATCGCCCTGCTTGGGCAAGTGTTTATCGACGATGTTCGACCAAAGCCGGATATGGACACGGTGGCGACATCGGCAGCCGACGGTTGCGATGGCCGTTCGGGCCCACCACAATACCGTTTTCCAATGTTGTTATCTGCCCTGGAGAGTCCCTGTGTCCAGCCCGTTTGATCAGCCGGTTTCCCGGGAACACACCTGTTCCGTCAAGTTTGATGCCCGCAAGGCGGTTTTTGGCACCGAGGATGTTATCCCGGTCTGGGTGGCCGATATGGATTTCGCGGCACCGGAGGCTGTCACCCGTGCGTTGAGGGAGCGGGCGGAACATCCGGTTTATGGCTACACCCTGTTTCCGGACAGTCTTTACCAGTCGATGATCGACTGGTTTGCCAGTCGCCATGACTGGGAGATCCGGCGCGAGTGGATACTGATGGCGCCCGGCGTGGTGCCATCGATCAACGCCGCGTGCATGGCCTACGCGGGACCCGGTGAGGGCGTCATCATCCAGCCGCCGGTTTATCCGCCGTTTTTCAGTTCGGTGCGGCACAGTGGCCGGGTGGTGATCGAAAACCCCTTGGTGCCGGAGGATCCGGACACCGGAGACCCGGGCCACTACCGCATGGATCTTGATCACTTGGAGCAGTGCGCAGCCCGCCCCGATGCCCGGATCCTGCTGCTGTGCTCGCCCCATAACCCGGTTGGCCGGGTTTGGTCGGAGGAAGAACTGACGGCGGTGCTGGATATTGCTCGCCGGCACCGGCTGGTGGTGGTCTCCGACGAGATTCATTGTGACCTGACCTTCACGGATAAACCCCGCCACACCATGCTGGCGAAGCTGGCCGGTCCTGAAGATGCACTGGTAACGGCGGTCGCACCGAGCAAGAGTTTCAACATGCCCGGCCTCGGCCTGTCGGCTCTGGTTATTCCCGATGCGGACCGGCGCAAGGCAATGAAGGACGTGTTTGAATCCATGCATCTGCCCCAGTGCAATCCGTTCAGTATTGCCGGGTTTGAGGCCGGCTACCGCCATGGTGCCCCCTGGCTGGACGATCTGATGGCCTATCTGCAGGCCAGCCGGGACTATGTGGTGGAGGCTGTTGGCCAGCGCCTGCCCGCCATTCGCGTGTCCGCTCCGGAGGGCACCTATCTCATGTGGCTGGATTGCCGCGAACTGGGGCTTGACGATGCCGGCCTGAAACGCTTTTTTGTCCGGGAAGCCCGTGTGGGCATGAACCCCGGACTCTCCTTTGGCGACCCGGGCAGTGGCTTTATGCGCCTGAACATCGGCTGCGCCAGATCGGTTCTGGAAGAGGTCATCGGCCGCATTGAAGCGGCTCTCTAGTCAGTTGCCCGTTCCTCGTTACTGTTGGCCTTCCAGGGAACAATGATCCTCCACCAGTTGCCAGCGAGGAGGCTTGTTCATGCCGGGCATGTCACCATTGGTTGCCCGGATAGCCTCCCAGATCTGACCGCCGTGGGTGACCAGGCTGCCAACCGTGTAGCTTCTGGAAAATAGCCACGGGTCCGGTCTTACGCACATGCCGGAAGACGTCTCGCCCCGTTTGCTCTTGCCGACGGATTGGCCGGCCTCGGTGCCTTTCTGGCCGTCTCCGGTCCGGGTTTGGTCAACCGGTTGCTTACGGCCCTCGCAGTCCGGCACAGAATCCAGTTCTTTCCAGTCGAACGTAATGCCGGGCTCCAGGCCCTCGTGCAGTTCGCGGGACTCATACCAACTGCCTTTGTGAAAGACCGCTGCACCGGCTGGATAATAGCGGGTAGGCACCCACTTTGACTCTTCGGGATCACAGGGTTCCGCTGCAGCCGGCGCCGACAGGCCAGCGGCCAACAGGACCAGAACCAGGCAAAAGAAGCGGTGAGAGTTTCCTGGCACAGGTTTAATCATGGGGGTCTCCTTTTGCTGAGCGTTCCGGGGTTGGGTAGTGGGTGTGTTTCCGGGTCTGCGTGGCCAGCACCAGCCCGGCCAGGATCAGTGCCCCGCCGATAACATGAAACAGCCCGAGGGATTCGGCCAGGAAAATGCCGGCCAGAACCGAGGCAAACACAGGGGTCAGGTACATAAAGATGGCCGCCCTGGCCGGACCAATTTTATGCACACCGTGGTTCCAGAATCCATAGGCCAGGATCCCCGGGAAGATGGCGAAGTACAGCAACGGCATGGCGGTGCTTTGCGACAGCTCAAAGCCACCAGAGAAGAACAGCAGATCCGTCAGATAGAAGGGCAGGACGACCAGTGTGCCGAGGAGAATCTGGGTGGTCAGAAACGTTAGTGCAGGCAGTGGTACGGCCTGCCGTCTCAGTAGCACCGAGAACAGGCCCCAGCTGAACACCGCCGCCACCATGATCAGATCCCCCGGCTGGGCCTGAAGGCTGGTGAGCACCGAGAGATCACCGCGGGCAATCACGGTAACGATGCCGGTGATGGCCAGTGCGATCCCGAAGGCCTGGACCGGACGGGTGCGGTCGCCTAGGAGAATCCAGGCCAGCAGTGCCACAAAAATGGGGATGGTGGCGTTGATCAGGGCAATGTTGGTCGCGGTGGTTGTGGTCGCCGCCAGGTACAGCAGGGTATTGAACGCCCCCACGCTGAAGGTCGCCAGGGCCAGCATGGAACCGAACCGCTGGCGGATAACGTCGCGGTGGCGCCAGATACCCGGCAGGCCGAAAGGCAGCAGGATGGCCAGGGCGATTACCCAGCGCCAGAACGACATGGAGAGCGGCGGAATGTTCTCTACCGTGCCCCGGGCGACAACGGCGTTGCCGGCCCAGAACAGAGGTGTAAGAACCAGCCCGATGTAGGCCAGGCCGGGAATTCGTGACAAGACTCCGGCGTTCTCGGAAGACACAAAGGCTCCTGTGGGGTTGGTGAGGCCCGAAAAAAGCCTAGCATACTACTCTCCGGGAACTTCTGCCTCCGTACCAATGTGGTAGGCGGCAAAACCGGCCATCACTACCTGGTCCACGGCCATACCGATAACCCGGCCATCGGTGGTGGACCGGATGGGGTGCTGGGCATTGGTGATCGGATCGGACACGTAACCGAGAATCTCCCCTTCCGATACGCTGGCCCCCAACTCAATTTCGCTGAACAGAATCCCGCCGTGGTCCGCGCGGATCCAGTCGGAATCGTAGTAGACAGGCTCCGGATCGCCCCACACGAACATCCGGGAGATCATGCCCTGACGCTCCATCAGGCTGGTTAGGCTGTTCACGCCGGCACCGATCTGGTGCTGCTGTATACGGTGGGATTCGCCGGCTTCCAGGGTGACGGTGCGAATACCGGCTTCGACAGCAGCGGTGCGCAACATGCCCGCAGAACCGGAGCTGTGAACCACCGCCATGCGGTCAAAGCCCCGGGTGAATTCCGCCACGTCCGGGTTGTTCATGTCGGCGCGAAGCTGCGGCAGGTTGGTGCGCTTCAGTGAGCCGGTGTGGATGTCCACCAGCATGTCGCACTTGCGAATCACGTTCTCGAACAGTGAATGGGCAATCCGGTCGGCCAGGCTGCCATCGGGGCTGCCCGGGAAATGCCGGTTGAGGTCCCGGCGATCGGGCAGGTAACGACTGCCCTGCTGGAATCCCGGCAGGTTCACAATCGGCACACCCACGACCGTGCCCGACAGCTTCTCCGGGTTCAGGTCATACATGGTCTGGCGGATGATCTCGATGCCATTCAACTCATCCCCGTGAACTGCCCCGGTGAGGCACAGCGTCGGGCCGGCGTTGATGCCGTTGACCACCAGAACCGGGGTTGTCTGGGACAGCCCGGCAATCTGAATGCCGGGGGTCCAGGCCAGGCGGGTAGACGTGCCGGGCAGGACATCATTGTCCAGCAGCGTGAAGACCTCGCCTTCGCGAATCTCGGGCTCCGGCTCCGGCTCGGGTTCGGCCACCGCTTCGGTTGCCATGACCTCGGATTCTGCGGCATCTGCATCGGTATCTCCGGGCGCTGAAACCTGTGCCTCCGGTGGCGGCGCAACCTGCTTGAGATCGATGTTCGGGGCTACCTTGCGGGAACCGGCCGAGGGCGTATCGATACCGGCTCCGCCCTGTGGGACTGCCGGCTGACGGGCTGTATTGTTCTTCCCTTTGGTCTGCAGAGGGGCCGAATGCTCAACGTCCTCGACGCTCTCGTCCTCGGCCAGTTCCGCGATCAGCACTTCGGATTTTTTGCTGGCCTTTGCCGAATCGGTTTCGGCCAGAACAGGTGCCGACAGCCAGGGTATGACCAGGCCAATCAGCAGGATCCGGGGGGACGGTTTTTGAAGCCGCTCAAACAGCATATTTCCTCACGGTTCGTCAGTGTGCGCTCAAGGATAGAGTGCCTCTGGCGGTCATGAATACTGCTGTGACAAAGGTTTAATGCCACTTTCATGAAATCCGGGCAAGTTATAACGAAAACAGTTATACGCCGGAAAAGTGATTAAAAATATGGGTGTTTTGCGAAATCCCGTGTGCTTTCGTTACTCCCGCGTTAGCTGTCGTGTACGACATGCCACAGATCGTCCTCCCGGAACGCCCTGTGCTCCGCCTCCAGCTTCAGTAAATGCGCCAGGGCTGACCGTGCCGCAAGGCCGTGGATGGCGGCCGGAACATCGTCATAGGCTTTTGCGGTAAGAGCTTTCAGGTCTACAGGAGCCAGGGCTTCCAGCGCGCGGGCCACCTTGTGCTCACGGGACAGACGGTGGGTGATCAGGAAATCGATCACCGCTTCGGGATGCCCCATCAGAAAGCCGTGTGCTGGCGCAATGTAGCGAATGGATTCGGCCAGCAACTCGTAGAGCGACTCGATGTAGGCCTTCATGTCGCCGTCCGGCGGATTAATGACCACCGTTGAGCCCTGCATGATGTGGTCACCGGAAAACAGCAGCTTCTGGTCGACCAGCAGAAAACACAGATGGTTCGAGGCATGACCCGGGGTATGAAGCACCTTCAGGAGCCCGGCTTCGGTCACAATCAGATCACCGTGCTCCGGTTCATCATCGGCCCGGAAGGTCTGGTCCTGGCCGGCACCCGGGGGCGCCGGCCAACCGAACACCCGGCAACCGGTGCGCTCTTTCAGGGCGGCAACGGCCGGCGAATGGTCCTGGTGCGTGTGGGTTACCAGAACCTGGTCAATGACGCCACCGGTCACCTCCAGAATTCGCTCGATATGGGACTCGTTGGCGGGGCCGGGGTCGATCACCGTGAAGCGTTCATGGCCCAGAATGTAAGTGTTGGTCCCTGGCCCGGTCATCATCCCCGGGTTGGGCGCCGTCAGCCGGGTGACACGGGCCGCGACCTCAACCGCCTCTCCGGGATTAATCTCCGCCCGGGTCGAGCCTTCACCTTCCGGATCCAGCTTCGCGGCCTCATCATAGGCCGGCGCTCCCGGCTCCAGCGTCACCGGCTTACCCTTTTTGACCGCCGGCCAGGGCTGGTTGGGGTAGGGCTCGGGCGGGTTGGCGTGGGCATAGCGCATCAGCGCATCGGTGGTCTCGAACCCGTTCAGCACCCGCAACGTCCGAATCGTTGGCAACCCCAGCAACCGCTGGCCGTTCCGATGATCCTCAAGGGCCTGTTCCGGGCGGATCCAGACATGATCGATGGTTTCGATACCGTCGTGCCCGGCCAATTGACCTTCCGGAGCGGGCGTCACGAAAAACCGTGTATCGAAACGCCTCGGCGGCCCCGGCGGCGTAATCCAGTGGCCGAGATAGGCAAGCCTGTCCAGCGGAAGCGCCAAGCCGTGCTTTTTGCACAGACTGGCCAGAGACAGATCGCCGTCGAACACCGACCTCCGATCCGCATGGGCCGGATGATCCCCGGATATCGGGTTGCCCTGTTTATCCACCGCAACCAGAACCCCGGACTCCTCAAAACACTCCCGAACCGCCGCCAACATATAGTCCGCGCCGCCTTCATCGACACTCATGGTCTGACTGATCTCGGCGTCTCCGGGCCCGATAATATGGTCCTGCCCGTGAGTCTCGTTTTCCTCGACTCGCCCGCCAGGGAATACAAAATAGCCGGGCATAAACACGGCGTCCCCGGTGCGTTGCAGCAGCAGGACTTCAAGGCCTTCGGCTGTATCTCGAACCAGAACCAAGGTGGCAGCAGGGCGAATATCCATAAAACTCCATCTTCAAATATTTATTGTCAGTGCGCGGGAGTGATACGAACGATGGCAGGGAAGGGCTTTCCAAAACTGTCTGTCGCCAGGGATGGCGACAGTCAAGCGTCACATGGACGTGCCGCAAGGAGCTTGTTTTGGAAAGCCCTTCCCTGCCGTCGCTCCACCAAAACCATCGGCGCGGAGGTCTCATAGCAAGATAACCGATTTGGGACTGGGCGTCTTGAGATGAACACTAAAGTCGAACAGCGTATGATTTGCCCCAAGATACCCAGTGAAAACAGGAACCCCCGTGGCCCGAATCAAACTCTCCTTCCCGGACGACGTCTTCTGCTTCGAAACCAGAATGCCCGTCAGAATCACCGACATCAACGGCGCCAACCACCTCGGCAACGACGCCCTGATCTCGATGCTCTCCGAAGCCCGGGCCCAGTTCCTGGTCAGTTACGGTATCCAGGAAGCGAGCAAAGACGGCACCGGCATTATCGTTACCGACCTGGCCACCATGTACCAGTCGGAATCCTTCTTCCCGGAAATGCTGCGTTTTGAAGTGGGTCTGATGGACTTCAACAAGTATGGCGGGGATTTCGTGTTCCGGGTCACCAAGGCCGAGAGCGGCCAGCCGGTGGCACTGGCCAAATACGGATTCGTCTTCTTCAACTATCACCGCAAGGAAGTGGTGCCGGTGCCCGAGAGCTTCCGCTCACGCTTTGCCTGAGGATATCTCGGCCTTAAGGCGCGTCATGCCGGCCCGGTAGAAGCTGTAAGCCATGGCGCCGGCGAACAGATTGCCCACCAGGGCGCCGCTCATAAGCCCGTAGACGCCGTTGATCTGGCTACCGATCCAGAGCAGGGGCAGGAAACACAGGAACAGGCGCAGGGTGGAGACCAGCAGGGCCCGCATCGCTAGGCCGAGGGCATTGCACACCGACACCATCAGCATGCATACGCCCAGACCGCTGTAGCTGAGCGGTACCCGCACCAGATAGCCGGCCAGAACCTCCTGCACATCACTGTCGCTGGAGAACAGCTCAGACACCAACCCGGAAGCGACCACCCAGGTCAGGCCAATGGCCAGTTGCCAGACCACCACAAACCGGACCGCAAGACGTACCAGTTTACGAATCTGCTCGATATCGCCGGCACCCAGCATGCGGCCAATCATCGGCGGCATCGACATGGTCAGGGCCAACACCACCACAATGGAGAAAAATTCCAGGCGGGTACCCAGACCCCAGGCGGCGACGGCAGCGGAGCCAAAGCCGGCCACGAGGGCCGTCGCCAGCATGGCCGAGACAGCCGGCATCAGCTGGCTCACCATGGCGGGGGCCATAATGCCGTTGAGCTGTTTCAGGGCGTTCCACAGGGCAAGCTCGCGCAGGTCGAACCGGATCCAGCGGCGTTTGAGAAGTTTCGGATAGATCACCAGACAGCCGATTCCGAACGAGGTAATGGTCGCCCAGGCGGCGCCGGGTAGTCCCCAGCCGAAAACAAAGATGTAGAGCGGGTCCAGGGCGATGTTGGTCAGACTCGTGGCCACCATCATGTACCCGGGCAATTTGGTATCGCCGTGGGAGCGGCACACGCTGTAGCCGAAGTACAGGAAGGCTCCGGTCCAGGCGGCCATCAGCCAGGGAACCCAGTACTGCCGGATCAGCGGCAGAAGTGAGTCTTCCGCGCCAAGGGCGGTCATGATGGGCCCCTGCAGAAACCAAAGCGCCACGCAGATGACAAAAACGAGGCTGCCGCCAACGGTAATGATCAGGCCGCCCAGCCGGAAGGCGCGCAATTCATCGCCGGCCCCCAGCGTGCGGGATACGATCGCTGTGGTGGCGATCCCCAGACCCACCTGAAGGCCGATGATCAGTTGCTGCATCGGCAAGGTGAAACCCAGGGCTGCCAGCGGATCACGACCCAGCTGACCCACGAAGGCACTGTCGGCCAGCTGGAAGGTCATCAGGGACAGCACCCCGAAGAGCATGGGCCAGGTCATGCTGTAGAGCTGGCGGGCCAGGGATGGGTTTTGGGTGGTGGTCTGCACGGGGTGTTGTGGGCCTTCGGTTAGGATTCGGGCTTTGGGCGGGGATTCTAACAGGTTCTGGTTTTGGAGCATGCAGTCGGCTGGGGGCGGGCTTCTGAAACACGCTGTGAATACATCCCTGTACGCTCGGCTCCGCCATCCATGGCTCCGCACGGTTTCAGAAGCCCGCCCCCATCCAACTGCCCCGAAAACCGGTGATATGTCCGGCGCTCAGGGCGATAAGAAGCGTTACAGCACCTTCAGCGCCGCATCGTAATCCGGCTCATCCTTGATCTCATCAACCAGCTGGCTGTGGATGACCTTGTCGTTCTCATCCAGTACGACCACCGCCCTGGCGCAGAGACCGGCGAGGGGGCCATCCTGAATGGCAACGCCGTAGTCCTGCTGGAAGCTGTAGTTCCGGAAGGTCGAGAGGGTTTCGACGTTTTTCAGACCTTCGGCGCCGCAGAAGCGAGCGGCTGCGAAGGGCAGGTCGGCAGAGACTACGAGGACCACGGTGTTGTCCAGGCTGCCGGCCTTTTCGTTGAACTTCCGGGTAGACGCGGCGCAGACGCCGGTGTCGATGCTCGGGATGATGTTCAGGATCTTGCGCTTGCCGGACCAGTTGTCGAGTTTGACTTCTTCCAGCCCGCTGTTGGTCAGGGTAAAGGGAGGCGCGTTGTCGCCTGTCTCGGGAAATTTGCCGCTCAGTTCAATGGGATTGCCGTCCAGATTAACGCTGCTCATGGTATTTGCTCCTCGGTGTCTGGTTTAGAGTCTTACGTACTCTGTGTAGACCACTTTGGATGATTTTGCCTGTTCGCTTTGGCGGTTGGGCTGATGCGGGAGGGCTTTTCAAAACACGCTCCTTGCGGCACGTCCCTGTGACGCTTGGCTGTCGCCATCCATGGCGACAGACAGTTTTGGAAAGCCCTCCCGCATCAGCCTCCTAGCATCAGAGTCTTTTCCCCTGAGGCCATTAGACTTCAATTACTGGTTATTGATTGTGGTTCGAAACCTTTCGCAGGATAACGTTGAACCAGCACCAGATAACAGGCCATCGCGAGTGCTGCGCAGGCGGCAATGATCAAGGCCATGACCAGTGAGGTGCCATCGTGCAGGTGGCCGACCAGCATGCCGGCAATAGCGGCGACGGCCATCTGGGTGAAGCCGAACAGGGCCGAGGCGGAGCCGGCCATGGTGGGGAAGTTCGCCAGGGCGCCGGCCATGGTCTGGGGCAGGACCATCCCGGTGCCGATCATGAACAGGGCCTGAGGCAAAATGACTGCCCAGACGTTGAACACTTCACTCAGTGCCAGCACGGCCATAAGGCTGCCGCCAGCCACAGCAATGATCAGGCCGCGTACAAGGATCTGGTCCGGCACCAGGCGACGGCCGAGACGGACGGCGGTCAGGTTGCCGACAATATAACCGGCCACCATACAGGCGAAGTACAGGCCGAACTGCTCGGTCGGTACGCCCAGGAAATCGATCAGGACGAACGAAGAACCGGACAGGAACGCAAACAGTCCGGAAAAGATCAGCGCGTTGGTCAGGGTGTAGCCCACGAAGCTGATGTCCTTCGCGATGGTCCGATAGTTCCGCAGCAGGCTGCAGATTTTAAGGGATTGGCGATGTTCCGGGCGCATCGGCTCGGGAATACCGAAGGCCACAACCACCGCCATCACCAGGGCGTAGCCACCCAATGCAAGGAACACCGATGACCAGCCGAGGCTGGCGGTCAGCAGACCGCCAATGGTCGGTGCAACGGCAGGCGCCAGTGCCATGATGCTGGCAAGGATCGCCAAGATCTTGGCAGCTTCGCGGGGCGTGTAAATATCCCGAATCGCCGCCCGACCCAGGACCGGGCCGGCAGAACCACCAAGCGCTTGCAGGAAACGGCACAGAATCAGCGTTTCGATGTTCGACGCCAGGGCACAGCCAATGCTGGCAATGGCGAAAAGCACGAAACCACCAATCATGATCGGCTTGCGACCAAAGCGATCTGCCAACGGACCGCAAATCAGCTGAGCAATGGCAAAGCCGACCATATACAGACTCAGCGTCAGCTGAACCTGATCGGTACCGGTGCCAAAGTCTGAACCAATCTGAGGCAGTGCCGGCAGATACATGTCCGTTGCCAGCGGCCCAAGGGCCACAGCGGCGGCAAGAAGTATCGTTGTCCAGACACTGGTCAAAGTCAGCATGTGTTTCCTAATGCGTTTTCAGAGAGTTACCGAAAGAGTAACGACAGGTCAGGTTGGGAAAGGCTTTCCAAAACTGTAGAGGGCCAAGGATGGCCCGAAACAAGCGCACATGGATGTGCTCGTAGCGTGTTTTGGAAAGCCTTTCCCAACCTGGCCGACCGCCGAGTAATGGCAGTCTAGGTGAGAGGAGGTAAGAAGATAACGCCAGCAAAGCTCATACAACCTATGAGCAAAACTAATTGATTAACTTTTAAGACCGTTGAGGGTAGCGGCAACGGCATTCACCTGGTTGCGCAGCCACTTGTGGGCGGGATCGTTCTGATTGCGGCGGTGCCACAGCATTAGCAGGGTAAAGGGTTTGAAATCAAAAGGTAGCGGAACCCAGGCGAAGTCCCGGAGTAAGTGTTTGCTCATGCCCTCCGGGGCCGTAGCAAGCATATCTGTTCCGCGGAGGAACTCCGGTAGGCCGGAGAAGTTGGAGACCGTCACCACATTGCGACGAACCAGACCACGGGTGTCCATGGCGGTTTCCACAGTCGGTTTTTCGCCGGTGGCGAACAACAGGGCAATGTGGTCTGCCTTAAGGTATTCCGGCAGATCCGCTGGCGGTTTCCGGTGTTCAGGATCATAGAACACCACCATGCGATCGGCCATCAGGCCCCGCTGCATAATGTCCGTCGCCTCCGGCGCGTGGGGAGAAATCACCAGATCACAGACATCCTTCCGCAAAAGGTCTGCCCGAGGAATGCCAGATGGAATCACCTGAAGGCTGATGCCCGGAGCTTCCTGCCGCAACGTTCGCACCAGGCCCGGCAAAAGCAGGTCCCGCTGGTAGTCATTGGCAGCAATCGTGAAGGTGAACTCTGCCGTGGCGGGACTGAACGGCGGGCCCGAGGACAGCGACTGCAGGTCATCCAAAATCTGGCGGATATGGGGCCCGGCCTGAAGTGCGTAGCGGGTTGGCACAATGCCGCGCCCGGACTTCACGAACAGGGGGTCTCCCAGGGCCTGGCGCAGGCGTTCCAGCGTGTGACTCACTGCTGACTGGGTAACACCCAGCCGCAGGGCGGCGCGGGACACGCTGCCTTCATCAAGCACCGCCAGAAAGGTGCTGAGGGCCCGGAAATCCAGGTTGAATGTATCAATCGGGTTCATGAATGGCAGTGTAACCCGATGCCTGCGGTGGCGCTACGGCGCCTCGCCTGATTCGTTTGCCTGAATGAATGTTCCAACAGCCTCTGCCAGATCGTCGAACCAGGGGTTGTAAGTCAGCCGGCTGGTATACACCGGACGCTCCGTGTCGTGCCAGGCACTGAACCAGAGATCGTCCTCGGGTAACTGCCGGCAACCTTCCAGGGAGATGTTATTCGGTTCCAGGCATCGCTGCAGTGGCGCGCCCAGGCCATAGAGTTCGTTGTCCGGCGCAACCAGCAGGGACTGGTGAGAGAATTCCAGGATATTGGCATCCGGCAGATAGCTGTTCAGGAAACGGATGCGCCCATCGGCCTGCGCGTCGGGCCAGGGTGTGCGGGTATCCCGAAAGATCACCATGGCGTTCCCGGAGTTGCTGAACCGTTCCCGGAACTGCGTGACCAGATATTCGAGATTGATCACCGAGTCCGCCTCCGTGGCGGCCAGGAACAAAGGCATATCGATACTTTCTTGCTGAATTATCCGGCCCTGGGCCGCCGATATGACGTCGCCGATCTGACTGCCGGCGTTAAAGGAGAACGACTCGTACTTCACCGGATTAAGCTCGGGCTCCTTCTCTACAAAATCAGCAAACACGTCGGCGATGGGCGCCAGCCAGAGGTAGTCCCGCAAACCGTTAAGCTGCCAGGCCGGTGCAACCGCAATCAGCCCTGCTGGCCGCGGCCCGGTCTCTGAAAGCGCATAATCTGTGGCCAGTGCCCCGCCCAGGGAGAATCCGCCAATAAACGCCCGGTCTACGTCCTGTGACAGGGCAACAAAGTGATGGCGTACCTGATCGCGCCAGACGTCGGCGCTGGCCGTCACCATATCCCCGGGCCGGGTGCCGTGCCCCTGTAATAACAGGGTCCGGACCTCAACACAGCGATCTGCAAGGTAACGGGCCAGATCCCGGAACACAAAGGGCGAATCGCTCAGGCCGTGAACCAATAGGATCCCGGTACGATCCCCGGAGCTGCAACCCGCCGCCGGTGCCAGCCGGTACGGCAGGTTCCACAGTACCTGCTGCTCCCGCTCAAACCCGTCCACCGGCACCAGATTGGTATCGACATAGGCTTTGACAGATTCGAGGTAGCGGTCGAAGTCGGTCACCGGTTCGGCGCCCAGGGTTGATGGCCCGGGACTGTAGAGTTGAGTGCTGGTGGCGCAGGCGGCAGTGGTGGCCAGCGCGAGTAAAACGAGCAAAGTCCTGAGGATAGTCATAGCCGGCGAGTGGGTTTCGCTCCTTTGGTCATTACTGTCGTCATCGCTGACTGTGTTGAGTGATCGTTCAAATCTCGATACTGTGACTCCAGTATACGACCCCGAACCCCCTTCCGGATGAGGAGCCCCACCGATGACCATGACCCTCGCTTTCGACGTCTACGGAACCCTGGTTGACCCCATGGGCATGTCCCGCCTGCTGGCGGAAGACGCTGGTGACAGGGCAGAGGGCGTAGCCGCGTTGTGGCGGGAGAAACAGCTGGAATTCTCGTTCCGCAAGGGCCTGATGAAAGTCTACGAAGATTTCGGTGTCTGCACCCGCCAAGCTCTGCGCTACGCCATGGCAACCCACAAACTGACCCTGTCCGAAGAACGCGAAAACGCCCTGATGGCGGCTTACCTGTCTCTGCCTGCGTTCGACGATGCCTTGCCGGCACTGATAACACTGAAAGGGCAGTATCCGCTGTTTGCGTTTTCCAATGGAAGTTATCCGGCGCTGGAAAAGGTCCTGGGACACAACAATCTGCTGGAGCAGTTCAAGGGCCTGGTTTCGGTGGATGACATTAAAACCTTCAAACCTGACCCTGCCGTTTATACCTACGTCCGGCGAGCCACTGGTGCCTGGGAAAAGCCGCTTTGCCTTGTGTCCAGCAATGCCTGGGATGTCATTGGTGCCCGAGCTGCGGGATTACTCGCAATCTGGGTACAGAGAGATCCGGATAAGGTTTTTGAGGACTGGGGGATTCAGCCCTCAGCAGTGATCAGCAGTCTTTCAGAGTTGGAGGTAACACTGAAGAACCTCTGATGTCAGCGAAGGCTGGTGTCGGGGAGGGCTTTCCAAAACTGTCTGTCGCCATGGATGGCGACAGTCAAGCGTCACATGGACGTGCCCCAAGGAGCGTGTTTTGGAAAGCCCTCCCCGACACCAGCCGGCAAACTCCAAAGCAAGACAATCAGTCCGACCGAACAGCCAGCCACTCCGCCAACTCCAGCCAACTCTGACGAGGCGCCTTGCTCCCCGCAAGAATGCCCATATGGCCACCCGGCACAACCCGGAACGTCTTGTCCGTAGAGCTCACATGATCCATCACCCGCTTGGCCGCACCCGGCGTCACGAGCGTATCGTCGCCGCCTGCGATGGCCAGTAAGTTGGCACTCACATTGTCCAGCCTGGCAACATCCTCGCCGATCTGTATTTCCCCTTTGGACAACTGGTTGTCGATCCAGACCCGCACCACCGTGTCCTGAATGATCCCGCCGGGGTAGGCCACCATACGGTCCAGAAACGCCGATGTGGTGGCGTGACTGGTGACAAACTCCCGGTCACCCAGACGGATGATCAATTCCCAGTAACTCATCACGCTGGCAATCGGATTGGTCAGCTTGAACCCGATGGTATTGGCCCAGCCGGGGGTATGAAACCAGTGAGGTTTCACATCGTGAAGGCGGAACCCGGTGCGTTTCCGCACAAACCCGGCCACATCCGCCATGCGCTGATTCACAAGCCCCAGGATCCCCGACGCATGACTGTCGATCGGCGAGCCCAGCACAATGGCGTTGCGCACGTGCTGATCGTTGCTGAGTGCGGAATAGAACAGCGTGAACATGCCACCCATACTCCAGCCATGCAGCGACAACTCCTGTTCACCGCTGTGCTCGCGGACCCGGTTCAGGTAGGCCGGTAGCAACTCGGCGACATAGGTATGCAGGTTGTAGTGACTGTGCTCCCGCGTTGGCATGCCCCAGTCAATCAGATAGACCTCGAACCCCTTGGCACGTAGAAACCGAACCAGACTGCGTTGGGGAAACAGATCGTAGATCAGCATATTCACCGCCAGGGGCGGCACGATCACAATCGGTGTCTTATGGGCCGTTCGCTCAACCGCAATGGTCTCGCCTTCCAGCTCGATGAAATCCTCGGCCAGTGGCGGGTAGTAACGCAGGCTTACCAGCCCGTCGGTATGCAGGGTTTCAAACGGCGTCTGCCCGGCCTGAACCAGGCTGGCGGCCCGGAACACCCGGTCGAAAGCGTTGCCGGCATAAAGGGCCGTTTGCCGGGTAACGCCAGCCGCCCGGTCAGCGGCGGATTTGAAGAGATTGGGCATGGGAATGTCCATGGAGAATTTGACGCTCACTATACGGATTACCGAACTCTGCTGCCCCGTCTTGCAGGTCAGACATCGAGATTATCCATGGTGAGGTGCAAATCACCATGGCAGAAGCGTCCAAACCGGTGGGCAAACCGGTCACTTCAGGCCACTGCCCAATGCAGTCTGTGGTTGCTATCATTAGCCCCTATTTGGAAACAATAACCAGAAACAGGACCGCCATGCTCAGCTTTCTCCCTGCCCCCGTCATCGGTGTACTCAATTCTATCCTGTTGGGAATCAACACCCTGTTCTGGTGCATCCTGCTCTACATCCCGGCCATTCTCAAACTCATCATCCCCATCCAGGGCTTCCGGGTCCTGTGTACTCGGGTCATCATCTGGATCGCGGAAGCCTGGGTTGCCTGCAACACCGGCTGGATGAAGCTGACCCATGGCACGAAATGGGATGTGAAAGGTGCCGAAAACCTCCAGCGGGAAAGCTGGTACCTGGTGCTGGCCAATCACCAGAGCTGGGTGGATATCTTCGCCATGCAGCGGGTGTTCAACCATCGGGCGCCGTTCCTCAAGTTCTTCCTCAAGCAGCAGCTGATCTGGGTGCCGGTGATCGGCCTCGCGTGGTGGGGTCTGGATTTCCCGTTCATGAAGCGCTACACCCGGGAATACCTGATCAAACATCCGGAGAAGCGGGGCGAGGATCTTCGGTCAACCCGCAGGGCCTGTGAGAAGTTCCGGTACACCCCGGTGAGTGTGATGAACTTTGTCGAAGGCACCCGGTTTACCCAGGCCAAACACGACAAACAGAAGTCGGCCTACAAGCACCTGCTGACGCCCAAGGCTGGCGGTGCCGCCTTCGTGCTCGACGCCATGGGCGATTCGATCCAGACCCTGGTGGACGTGACCATCGCCTATCCGGACGGAGCACCCACCTTCTGGGAGTTTATCTGTGGCCGGGTCAAGGAAGTCAAAATGGAAATCCACACCGTTGATATCCCGGAGCATCTGAAAGGCCGGGACTACTCAACGGATGCAGAGCACCGCCGGAACGTGAAAAACTGGCTGGGGGATCAGTGGCAGGCGAAGGATGAACGGCTGGAGCGGATGCTGGCCCGGTAATTACCGGGCATCAGCTGTCGGAGTCGTCTTCCACTTCATCCGGGTGTTCCTGCTTGTAGCGCTCCCACTCTTCCCAGTCGTGGGGCGTCCCCGCATGGGGCCGGCGCAGGTGCTTGGCGTGCTCCATGGCGTTGTGGCGCAGGCTGTGGTCCCGCTCTTCCTCTTCCTTGTCAAAACCGTACTTTTTCAGAAATTCGTCAGGGCTGATGGGCATGGCGCACCTCCATCAAAGGAATATGTCCTTGTAAGTACGATGCGCCTGCCCGTGTGGTTTTTCAACCGTCGTCGGAGCCGGTCCCGGTCGGGATCTCCTGTGCTTCCACCAGCTTGAAGTTGATCTGCCTGCGTTCTTCGTCCACGCCTGCAAAGCTTACCGTTACCGGCTGCTCCAGCTGGAAGATTCGGCCGTTCTTGTTGTGGATCAGGCGAAGAGTGACCGGGTCAAAGCTGTATTTGCCATCCAGATCCTTGCAGCTGACGAACCCTTCCAATCCGTTGGCATCCAGCCGTACAAAGAAACCGGCGGGCACCGTGCGGCTGATCACACCGCTCATGGGTTCTTCGCCGAGTGTTTTGGCAAAGTCACTCTTGAGCCAGGCTTCCAGACTGTTTGCCGCCTGACGGGCGCGGATCTGTGCAGCCTGCAGGGCCTCGAGTTGATCCTCGGTCAAGGCCTTCATGGGGGTGTCCCACAGCGCCGACTTGATCAGCCGGTGGACATAGAAGTCCGAGAACTTGCGCAGTGGCGAAGTAAAGGTGGTGTAGGCGTCCAGGCCCATACCCTGGTGAGGCGCGGGCTTGAAGCTCAGTTCGGCCCGGGCCAGCTGGCGGGACAGTATGGCTTTGACCGGCACCTCGGCTTCCAGGGCATCGGTTTCTTTCATCAGTTTCCGGAAGCCTTCGGCCTGATGGGCATCAACCCCCGAGAGATGTGGTGCGTGGCTGTCGATCAGTGCCCGGATGTTGTCGGCGCGATCATCCCGTAGCCCGGGGTGCTGGATAAACAACCCTGCAGTCTGGTTGGCGAGGAAGTCTGCGGCGCAGCGGTTGGCGGCGACCATGCACTCTTCCACCAGCCGATGGGCTTCATTCTGGACGGACGGTTCAATCAGCCGGATGCGTTTGTTTTCATCGAGCCGGAGGCGGAATTCCGGCCGGTCGCCGCTCAGCAGCGCATGTTCACTGCGCCATTTCCTGAGTGCTGTCGCTGCCTGGTGCAACTGGTCCAGGCTGTTGGCAACGTCGTCCGGAAGTGCCTTGATCTCATCGTCCTCCCGACCTTCGATCAGGTTTGAGACGAGCTCGTAGCTGAGCTTGCCCTTGGACTGGATAACCGCCTGGTGAAAGCTGTAGTCGCCCAGGCTGCCATCGTTGTTAACCTGAAGATCACATACCAGAGCCAGCCGCTTCACGTCTGGCATCAGAGAGCACAGGCGGGTGCTGATGCTGTCAGGCAGCATGGGCAGGGGTTCGCCCGGGAAGTAAATGGCGGTGGCGCGATTGAACGCCTCCTGCTCCGCGGGGCTGTCGGTTTCGATCACAGCGGTCGGGTCGGCAATGGCAATCGACAGGGTCCAGCCGGTGGCGTTGGGCTCGGCCAGCAGGGCATCGTCCATGTCCTGGGTGCCCGGGCTGTCGATGGTCACATACGGGCGGTCCGTGCGGTCTTCCCGCCCGGCTTCCCGGGATTCGATATCACTCTCACTGAGGCTGTCGGCCTGTGTACGCACCGCGTCCGGCCACGTGTCCGCCAGATCAAAGGTAGCCAGGGTGAAGGAGCGTTCAATACCGGGTTCTCCCGCCTTGCCGATTACCCGCAGTACCTTGGCCTGGCCCTTGCCATCCTTGATCGGATGCTTGTGAATCTGACAGTAGAGGTAATCGTCCTGCTGGGCGTTCATTCGCTCTTTGGGGGGAATGAAGATCCAGCGGTTGATGCCCGGGGTTTCGGGCACCACGAAATGGCCTTTGCCTTTCACCAGGTAACGGCCCACAAAGGTGTTCAGGCGGGTTTCCAGCAGTTCGTCCACAACACCCTGGGTTTTGCCTTTCTCAACCTCCTGCTCGGTGACATTCACCCGGTCCCCGGGCAGCACCTTCTGCATTTCCTCGGGTGGCAGGAAGACATCCCGGCCTTCGTCGAGCGCAACAAATCCGAAGCGGCCATTGGTGGCTTTGACTGTTCCGGGAAAAACCACCTTGTTGTCCTTGATATCCGATTTCAGCTGGCGCAACTGGCTGAGGGCGTCGGCATTGAGCATGAAGTAACCTGGCTGGTAAAAAAATGAATGATGGGGCGGAGTATAACGGTTATGGCGGTATGAGTCAGACCCGTTACGCGGGGTTAATCTCCGGGTCTTCCGAGGTGGTAATACAGACCCGGTTGCGCCCCTCATCCTTGGCCTGATAAAGCGCCCGATCCGCTTGACGAAGAATGGTATCGGTGCTGTCACCCGGCAGAGCAAAGTAGCCACCAACACTGACGGTGACCTGGGTCCCGGTTTTACGGCTTTCCTGTTCCACGGATTCCCGGATGCGGAGGGCGATACGGTGTAGTGTCTCTGGATCGCAGGGCGACAACAGGACCACGAACTCGTCCCCACCCCAGCGTCCCGGATGGTCGTAGGGGCGCACGCCGGCTTTCAGCCACAGGGCAACCCGGCACAGGATCTGATCGCCGGCCTGATGGCCCAGGTTGTCATTGATGCTCTTGAAATGGTCAATGTCCAGCCAGATCACGCCAAAGCCGGTCTCCTGGCGGCGGGCCCGCTGGATTTCCTCATCCAGCACCTCGTCCAGGCCGCGACGGTTTTTCAGGCCGGTCAGGGGATCGACGCGGGCCAGTCGGTTCAACTCATCCGTTCTTTGAGCGACTTTTTCTTCGAGTTCCCGGGTAGAGTGGCCGAGGCTCTGGGTCATTTTCTCGAAATGATCCGCCAGCCAGCCGATCTCATTATCCGGTTTATCCAGCCGCGGCAGATCGAAGCTGCCCTCCCGGACTTTTTCCACGGCGTGTTCCAGGCTCATGATGGGCTTGAGAATCCGGGACTGGATAATCAGGTGGAACAGCACCAGTGTGACCAGCAGTGTGCCCAGGAATACCGCCACCAGCGGCCACAGATAGCTGGTTGGCAAGAGTGTATTGAGGTCAAGCAGGGTGATCTCAAACCAGCCAATCGCCGGCAGGAAGGCAACCCCGGCCAGATGCTTGCGGCCATCCACCGTCACGAAGCCGCTTTCCACCTGGCCGGCCTGGTCGCCCGGCTTCTTGAGAAGCTGCAACATACCGAGAATCTGCTGCTTGTCCTGGGGATCATCGAACAGCAGGTCGATGGTGTTCTTCTGGCCTTCGGGTTTGATGATGCTGGCGAAGTCGATGTAGTTCCGGTCGCGATAGAGCTGGATGGCGCCATTGTAATCCACGAACAGGGTGGTGATGCCCTCCTGACCGATGTCGACAATATCCTGCAGAAAAGCATCCAGACTCAGACCGGTTCCGACCATACCGACAATTTCGCCGGCCTCATCGCGCATCAGCACATCAATCCAGAGT
Source organism: Marinobacter sp. L-13 (assembly GCF_056857715.1). NCBI lineage: Bacteria > Pseudomonadati > Pseudomonadota > Gammaproteobacteria > Pseudomonadales > Marinobacteraceae > Marinobacter > Marinobacter sp. L-13. The sequence continues at coordinate 67,000 of NZ_JBSXNQ010000043.1, read as the reverse complement.
TTGGTAACACCCAGCTCGGTATCCGGATTTACGTTGAGGTGGAAGTCGCGACCTTCTTCTATGAGCTGGAAAAACCAGGCGTCATCCGGCTTGTCTTTATCCAGCACATATCGGAACTGGTTACCGGCGTATTCGTTCTCCTCGTTGTTGTAGTAATAGTGGGCATTGTTGACGAGGGCAACGAAGTAGTTGTTGTCCCGGAAATTGGAACGAAAACTCTCCATCTGGCGGATGGCTTCAGCTTGGAGTGCGGTGTCATCCGGATTAGCGGCCCAGTTGATCAGGGCGGAGGAACTGGCCATCTGTTTGGCCAACCCGATTTCCCGCTCCAGGGACTGCAGCAGGCGGGCGCTGTCGTAGCGAACCTGTATTTCCGCGACCTGTTGGCCCCAGCGTTCGATGATGCTCTCGGACAGCTCCCGGTAGGCCAGCCACGAAGCCACGGAAGCCACGATGATGAGACTGGCGGCCAGGCCAAGGATGCGGGTTTTAAGGCTCAACGAGTATCCCTCTCGGATTTTTCTGGGTTTCTGGGCGCCAATGATAGAACACTGGTTAACCAGAGTGTAGAAAAAACAGACAGGGACTGGCAGGAAGCGGGAGGAAAAGGAGGCCGCAAGGGCCGATAAATACCGGCCCTTGCCTGGTTATTGGCGTTAATTGTGCTCGGAAAAGATCCGGGTCTGTCCCGCCTCGTTAAACAGGATGACCTTGTAATGATCTTTCCGGTCGCCCATTTCCATGCCGGGTGACCCCATGGGCATCCCGGGCACGCTGAGGCCGGTGGCCTGGGGTGCTTCGCTGATCAGGCGCTTGATGTCCTCGGCTGGCACATGGCCCTCGATGACGTAGTCACCCACGAATGCGGTATGGCAACTGCCAAGACCGGCAATCAGGCCTGCGTCGGCCTTGATCCTGCCCATATCGTTGGTGTTGGTCGCCTCCACCTCGAAGCCATTTTCTTTCAGGTGATCTATCCAGTCATCACAGCAGCCGCAGGTCGGGGATTTGTAAACGTGGATGCTCTGGGCTGCGCCGGCTGCCAGCGCCGTGGTGCTGAATCCCAGGGCTGCCATCAGGCCAAAAGCCAGGGTGTGTTTTTTCATGGCAAGTACCTCAGTGGTGATGTTGATGTTTACTTGAGCCTGTGTCGTCAGAACCGGAAAGCCAGAACCACCAGACGATGGCTGCCATCAGGGCAAGACCTCCGACGTTGACCAGCATTGTTTCCATCAGTTCCGCTCCTGTTGCTGTTTCGGATCACTGTTGCTGTCGTTCTGTTCCGGACGGTGACTGGTTCGGAACAACCTCAGACGGTTGGCGTTCGAAACCACCGTCACCGAAGACAGGGACATGGCAGCGCCGGCCAGTATCGGACTCATCAGTATTCCCCAGACAGGGTAGAGCAGGCCGGCGGCCACCGGAATACCCATTGTGTTGTATACGAACGCGCCAAACAGGTTCTGGTGAATATTTTTCACCGTGGCCCGGGAGATCTCGATGGCATCGGGCACGCCGTGGAGCGAGCCTCGCATCAGCGTGATGCCGGCGCTCTCAATGGCCACATCCGTGCCGGTGCCGATGGCAAAACCGACGTCCGCCGCCGCCAGGGCCGGAGCATCGTTGATGCCGTCGCCGACCATGGCGACTGTGTGGCCCTTGCCGCGCATTTCACTGACCACCTCGGCCTTGTCTTCAGGCAGCACTTCCGCGCGATAGTCATCGATGCCGGCTTTTTTCGCGATGGCCTTTGCGGTGGCGTCGACATCGCCTGTGACCATCATCACCTTGATGCCAGCCTTGTGAAGGCGCTGGATGGCAGCCTTGGAGTCCGGTTTGATGGCATCGGCAACGCCAATGACCCCCAGAGCTTCGGTGCCCAATGCCAGAAACAGGGGCGTGCCGGCTTCTTGGGTAATCGAGTGGGCGGCATCGTCCAGATCGCCCAGCGTAACGCCCTGGTCTTCCAGCCAGCGGCGGTTGCCCAGACGCACGGGCTTGCCGTCGAGTTCACCTTGCACGCCTTTACCATTCAGGGCCTCGAAACCGGTCAGCTTCTCCAGCTGAACGCTTTTTTCTTTGGCCTTCGCCAGAATCGCCTCGGCCAAAGGGTGTTCGGAGTGTTGTTCCAGCCCCGCCGCGAGCGCCAGCAGGCGTTGCTCTTCACCGTCGCTGGCATGAACCCGGGTAACTGCCGGATGACCTTCGGTGATGGTGCCGGTTTTATCGAGTATCACCAGGTCCAGCTTACCGGCGGTCTGCAGCGCATCGCCCTGGCGGATCAGGGCGCCGTATTCCGCCGCCTTGCCAACGCCAACCATCACCGACATGGGCGTGGCCAGGCCCAGGGCGCAGGGGCAGGCGATGATCAGCACCGTGGTGGCGGCCACCATCATATGAACCACTGCCGGTTCCGGCCCGACGTTGTACCAGACCAGCGCCGCCACGACGGCAATCAGCATCACGGTGGGCACGAACACCGACGAAATCTTGTCCGCAAGCCGTCCAATGGCAGGCTTCGAGCCCTGGGCTTTTTTCACCAGCTTGATGATTTGAGCCAGCGCGGTGTCACTGCCAACCCGGGTGGCCTCGTAGACAATCGAACCATGGGTGTTGAGGGTGCCGGCAGACACCTCATCGCCTTCCGATTTGCTCACCGGCATGGGCTCACCGGTGAGCATGCTCTCATCAATGCGAGTAGAGCCTTCGGCAATCACGCCATCGACCGGCAGTTTCTCACCGGGTCTTACCCGGATGTGGTCGCCCTTGAGAACCTCCTCTACCGGAATGTCCTGCTCTTCACCATCCCGAATCACCCGCGCGGTTTTCGCCCGCAGGTCCAGCAACCGGCGCACCGCCTCCGATGTCTTGCCTTTGGCCCGAAGCTCCAGGGCCTGACCCAGGTTGATCAGGCCGATGATCATCGCCGAGGCCTCAAAGTAGACATGGCGAGCCATCTCCGGCAACGCGCCGGGAATACTGGTGACGACAATGGAATAAAGCCAGGCGGTGCCGGTACCCAGGGCAATCAGGGTGTCCATGTTGGCGTTATGGTGCCGGAATGCCTTCCAAGCACCAGTGTAGAAGTGTCGTCCGGTAGCGATCATTACCCCAAGAGTGAGAATGCCCAGGTTCAGCCAGGTGAGCTGATTGGCATCCGTCACCATCATGGTGTCGAAACCCATGCCGTAGACCATCAGCCCAAGACCCAGGCTCAGACTCACGGCCATCTTTATCAGCAGTGTCTTGTACTGCTTCCGGTCTTCCTCCTGCTTGCGTGCGTCCGCTTCGTCCTCGTCCTCGATCACGCTGGCGCCATAACCGGCATTTTCTATTGCCTTCACCAGCGCCTCGGGATCGGCATCACCCGTGGCCGTGGCGGTATTGTCCGCCAGGTTCATATGGGAATGGCTGATACCGGAGACCGACATCAGGGCCTTCTCAATGGTGTTTACACAGGAAGAACAGGTAGCACCGGTCACGGACAGATGAATCTGCCCGTCCGCACCGGCTGCTGCCCCAGAACCAGTCGGAGCAGAATCTGCCTCGGTTGCCTGATCTTCAGAGTCGTCGGCGGTATCGGCCTCATCCTCATTCCCTGAAGAACAGCAACTGGCCGGCTCGGCGTCTTCCTGGAAAGGCTCGGCCGGGTAGCCGGTCTCGGTGACAATCCGAGCCGCCTCATCAGCATCCACGCCCTCCGGCAGGTCCACGGTCTGTTTTTCCAGATCGACCTCAACCAGCTCAGCATCGCCTGTCAACGGCTCCAGGGCGCTGCGAATCTTCTTCACACAGCCCTGGCAGGAAGCCCCGGAAATGCTGAGAGTGGTTTGTAAAACAGGTGTGTCAGTCATCCAGAATCACTCCTCGTTCTGTTCAGTTGCCCCGCAACAGGGCGCCGGATCATCCCAGTGTTCGATCAACCGGCAAATGGTATGGCCATCGGGCGTACCATCCGGCATGTCCTGCCAGGCGGCCAGCGCGGCGGTCATCCGCTTGCGCAACTGCTGCAGCTCCTGAATCTCCCGCTCAACCTCCGCCAACCGGTGCTGAAACACATCCCGAACCATCGGACACGGCGAATGATGATTGTCCGCCTGATCCAGAATCTGTCGTATCTCAGGCAACGAAAATCCCAGCTGCCGCGCCTTACGGGCAAACCGAAGCCGTCGAAGATCCTCGGCATCGAACTGCTGGTAGTTGTTGTCCGGGTTACGGGTCGGTTTGAGCAGGTTCTCGCGGGTGTAAAACCGGACCGTACCCACCTCAGCACGGCAAACTCCAAACCAATTAAGAATAGAGTAAAACCTGTGAGCAACTCACAGGTCAAAGGTTTTCTTGAGGAGGGAAAATCGAAGGACGGCTATCAATCCCGCGAGCGCAGAAACGTACCGCAAGTTTTGCATTGATCTGGCGCCATCAGCTTCGCCTGCCAGCCAATCTTGTGGCCACAGGCCGGACACGCCAGCTTGAGCTGCAGAACAATAATAGGCGTGATCAGCGCAGCGATCAGAACACCCAGGGGGCCCCAGCTTTCACCGCTGGACAACCCAAGCTGACTGCTGAACACCAGAATGACGGTCAGCGCCACAAACGCGAAAATGAAATAGTTCCGGTTCCAGCGTTCCCACTGGCGAATTTTATCGTCCTGCTCCGGAGTCAGGTATTGCGCGGCCATAGAATCTCACCTGAAGGATTTACCCGTATCTTGGGGACGGGCCGCGGCAATTACAATCCGGAATCGGCCGTAATGCCCGCCACCAGAACGCCGGAAGCCAGAGCCTTCTCAAGGTCGGAAACCGGAATCGGCCGGCTGATCAGATAACCCTGGGCAAAGTTACATCGATGATTCTTCAGGAAACTCAGCTGCTCCTCGGTTTCCACGCCCTCGGCCACCACCTCAATACCCAGGTTGTGAGCCAGGTTGATCACCGCCCGGGTAATCACCGCGTCGTCATGGCGTTCCGTGACTTCCGTGATAAACGAGCGGTCGATTTTCAGCAGGTCAACGGGGAAATCCCGAAGGTAACCGAGCGACGAATAACCCACCCCGAAGTCATCAATGGCAAGGTGAACACCCAACTGGTGCAGACGCGAAAGCTGATTCAGGTTGTGCTCGATGTTCTGGATGAAGATTTCCTCGGTGAGCTCGACCTCCAGGCGATTCGCCGGCACATTCTCCGCCGCCAGGGCTTCCCGAATGTGGTCCACCAGATCCTCGTCGTCCAGCTCCCGGCCCGAGAGATTGACCGCAATGCGCAGGCCCTCATGGGGAGTGCCTTTCCATGCGGCCAACTGCCGACAGGCCGCCATGACCACCCAGCGCCCGATATCAGTGATCCGACCGCTCTCTTCCGCCAGCGGGATAAACTCCACCGGCGGCAGAAGACCGCGGCGGGGATGGCGCCAGCGGATCAGCGCCTCGACGCTCTGGATTTCACCGGTGTTCAGGTTCAGCTGGGGTTGATAGAAGAGCACGAATTCGTTGTTGGCCAGGGCCTGGCTCAGATCCTTGTCCAGTTCAAGACGCATGACTTCCCGTTGCTGCATGCCCTCGGTATAGAACTGATAGGTATTCCGGCCCTGTTCCTTGGCCCGGTAGAGGGCAATGTCGGCATTGCGCAACAGCGTATCCGCATCCAGACCGCTTTGCGGGTACACCGCTACACCCATTGTGGCGGTAATGCTGTGGGACTGTCCCTGAACATCGAAGGGCTGGTCGAAGCACTGTTTGATCTGGCCCAGCAGGTGAATGATGTCGTCAATGTCGTCCACCTGTTGCTGGCAGAACATGAACTCATCGCCCCCGGAGTAGGCCACCAGCAGGCGTTCATTGCTGAGGCGGTTCAGCCGCTCGGACACCTTGATCAGCAGTTCATCCCCGAACTGGTGGCCGAGGGAGTCGTTGAGGGTCTGGAAACGGTCCAGGTCCAGCATCACCAGGGCAACCTGGCGCATCTGGCGATCGGCAATGTTCAGGGTGTGGGACAGGTCTTCCATGAAGAACCGACGGTTCGCCAGGCCGGTGAGGGTGTCGGTGGATTCCAGTCGCGCCAGATCTTTCTGAATGGCGGTGCGCTGCGCGATTTCCTGATCCAGTTCCCGGCGGGTCTTCAGCAGCGCGCGGTTGCGCTTGAGAATGAGCTGTACCAGCAGCGTGGTCAGACTGGTCAGCAGACCCATCAGCAAAAGGGTTGCAAAGGTCATCCCCGGCCAATAGCTGTACTGGCTTTCCACCCATTCAGTGGAAGGGCGCAGGGTCAATGTCCAGTCCAGGGTCGGCAAATTAACGTCCTGGGTCTGGGCAAAGTCGCGACTAACCGGCTGGGACACGTTCAGTTCATAGCTCACCTCGCCGGCCTCGCGAATCTCGACCCGGAAGGATTCCAGAACCCGCTCGGTGAGAAGCTGGCGCGCCAGCACTTCCATTCTGAACACGCCCGCTATAAAGCCATTATTCTCGGGGCCGGCACCCACCGGTGCATAGATCACCATGCCCTTGCCGCCCTGGCGCAAATTAATGATACCGGAAAGATCCCAGCTGCCGGACTGTTTCGCCCGTTCCAGTGCCTGGCGCCGTTCCTCGTTGAAGGCGACGTTGTAGCCGATGACCTCTTCGTTGTCGGTAATCGGCTCCAGCCAGCGGATAATGAAATCGTAGTCAATCCACTCAATGGCCTGGTAAACGCCGAAGTCGTCGAGGTAGTTGCGGGCATCCCGCCGCCACTCCTGTTTGGTTTTGGCAGGGTCTGCCTCCAGGCGTTTGGCCATGCGCCGGATGGCTTCGGCGTGGATCAGAAATTCCCGCTCCAGGTGGTTGGCCATGGCCCGGGCTTCGTTGGTCAGGTTTGCTTCTATCTGACGTTTGTCCTGCTGTACCAGCCCGTAGCGCAGGCCGGCTGCCAGACCCAGGAAAACCAGAAAGATCACCACCGGAAACAGCGGGCTCAGCAGGCCCGAGACAACAGGTTTGGGAGGTGATACAGGTTGTTCCACAGGTTACTCCGTGACTTTAAACGGTGGTACCGGGCAGTCGGCAGCGCCAGCGCAATTATGAAGCATTTCTACCGGCCACCGCCATCAGTTGCTTGATTCGGTTCCGAAGCGAGACTCCAAAGGCGCCGTCGGACAGTGGCCGTGCAATTTCCGGAGAACCCTCGTCAGGTTCGGAACCCGTGCCTCCCAGGTCGATGATACGCGGGGTGACTGGCTGCTTGTCGCCATTGAGCAGCACCTCCACCTTTGGTTTCAGCTTGCGCCGGGGGTGGGTCGCCAGGACGATGGCCACTTCGCCCGTCGACAGCTCGACCAGGCTGCCGGGCGGATACACGCCAATCATCCGTATGAAGGCTTCCACCATGGAAGCGTCGAACTGTTGGCCGCGGTTACGGAACAGGATGCGAATGGCTTCGGAGGCCGGTAGCCCATCCCGGTAACACCGGTCGCTGGTAATGGCATCGAAGGCGTCGACGATGGAAACCAGACGGGCGAAACGGCTGATCTGCCACTCCGCCAGCTGTTCAGGATAGCCGCGACCATCCATGCGTTCATGGTGGTGACGGGAGACATCGCTGATAATCGGATCCAGATTGACATCAGCACAAAGCAATTCGTAACCCAGCGTTGTGTGCTGTCGCATGATGCTGTGCTCTTCTGGCGTCAACGGGCCGGGTTTATTGAGGATCTCGTCGGGAACCCTGAGTTTGCCAAGGTCGTGCAGCAGACCGCACATGCCCACGGTCTCCAGGTCTTCGTCCGGCATGCCCAGGAAGCGGGCAAAGGCGACACAGAATATAGCCACCCTGAGGCAATGCTCTGCGGTGTAGGCATCCCGGGACTTTATCCTGCTCATCCAGAACATGGCGCTTGCGTTGGCTTTCACGCTGTCGACGCACTCCCGGATGATGGGGCGGGCGCTCTGGAGGTTGAGGTCATTGCCGGCTTCAATCTGTCGGGTGACTTCTTCCACAAAGGCCTGGGTCCGGCTCCAGGTTGCGTGTGCCCTTGGGAGTTCCTGCTGGAGAGAGCAGGTTTCCGGCAGCGGTTCGCTGGTGCGACGCTTGAGTAGCGAGATCTGATCGAGCACCGGGTTCAGGCGTGATTCTTCATCCTCCACCAGAACCCACTCACAGTACTGCCGCAGAATCTGCGCCTGGTTGTCATCAGTCAGGGTGAAGCCCTGAAACAGAACCGGCACCTGGGTCCAGGGCCGGTCCAGGCTCACGACGCGCATGCCGGGCTGGAGAAGGTCCACCGGTAAGCGCACCCGCTGGAGAGTCGAAACAGGGGAGTCCGAATGAGTTGGGAGCGCCGTCTGCGCCGAGACGGAATGTCGGTGCTGTTTGCTGGATTTACGTCGGAACCACATGGCTCTACCAGTCTTCTGTTTTATGTCCGGTGATTATGTCAGACCTGATAGACCGGTTACAGAAGAGTGCTGGAAGTGTGACGCAGTTCCTGATGCAGGTCGGGTATCAGGCGTTTCCGGAAACTCTGGCAATCCCCAGCCGGGGAATTTCCTGCTTGGGGCAACGGTCCATCACCACGGTCAGCCCCGAGGCTTCCGCTCGCGCCGCCCCTTCATGGTTGATGACGCCAATCTGGAGCCAGACCACGGGGATTTTCAGATCGATGGCCTGGTCGATAATTGCATCGGTGCGCTCCGGCGCCAGGAACAGGTCAACCATGTCCACCGGTTCGGGAAGGCTTCGGAGGTCGGCGTATACCGTTTCACCGAGCACGGTCTGACCGGCCAGGCGGGGATTGACCGGCAGGATTCGGTAGCCCTGGGACTGCAGGTATTCCATGACTTCGTGGGAAGGCCGGCTGGTCTTTTCACTCGCGCCGACAAGGGCGATGGTCCTGACAGTGGTCAGGATGTCACGCAACTGTTCCGGGCTGGTACTGGGCATGATGCTGGCGAAACCTCGCTGGATTAACGGTGTGCCTGCAGACAGACAGACACGGACTCCGCGTAGCGTAGCGCGTGAGGCTTGTCGATTTCCACCTCGGCCCACTGTACCGCTTCATGCTCCATGACGATGGTCAGGACCTCGTGGGTCAGACGCTCAAGCAGGGCGAAGCGATTGCCATCCACATGGTGAATGATCTGCTTTGTGATGGTTCGATAGTTGAGGGCGGCGGAGATTTCGTTCTGGTTTACGGCTTCCGTCGCATCATAAGTCAGCGCAACGTTGATCAACACGTCCTGCTGATTATTGATTTCCTCTTCCTTGATGCCGATGTAGGCCCTGAGAAGAAGATCCTTGATGCGGACTTTTGCCAGGTGATTCCCGTTGACGTCTGTCATGCGCCCTCCCTCGGGTCAGATAGTTCAGCGATTGTTACTGATCAGCGTCAGAAACTCTGTGCGGGTTGCCTGGGATTTGCGGAACTGCCCCAGCATCATCGAGGTTTTCATGCGGGAATTCTGTTTCTCCACGCCCCGCATCATCATGCACATGTGCTGGGCTTCGATGACAACGGCCACGCCTTTGGCGCCCGTGACGCTCTCAACGGCTTCGGCAATCTGTCGGGTCAGGTTTTCCTGAATCTGCAGACGGCGGGCGTACATGTCGACGATGCGGGCAAACTTGGACAGGCCCAGTACCTTGCCGGCGGGCAGGTAGGCAATGTGGCACTTGCCGATGAACGGCAGCATATGATGCTCACACATGCTGTAGAGTTCGATATCCTGAACCACGACCATTTCATCCATGGCCGATTCGAATACCGCATTGTTCACCAGGTCGCCAAGGTCCTGCTGGTACCCGCACGTGAGGAACTGCATGGCCTTGGCCGCGCGCATTGGAGTGTCTTGCAGACCCTCGCGATCCGGGTCTTCGCCCAGGCCATCGATGATGGCACGGAAGTGCCCTGAGAGGTCGTCAAGGAGTTTACTCATAGTCTTTTCCGGTTAGCAGTGTCTTACGAGGGCCAAAGCTTAAGGCAATTTGCCCGCCATCTCTACGCTTTACGCAGGCATCGTCGGAAAAGACCACTTTGGCCGCCACGCCCAGTGGTATGGGCGGTGGGGCTATGGCAGTGGCGGCCGGTTTGTTCTACAGTTTCAGGCTATCAATGTTCGTCGGGGACAATGCATGGATGAGGTGATGCCGACCGTTGGTGGGGTTTCCGCCGCGGGGCGCGAGGAAGGCACCCTGGAAGGGTGGCAACATGGAGGTAAGTGGTTCAGTTTCGGGGGACATGCCATCTTCAGCCGGATGGCAGGCTCGGGAGAACCGCTGGTGCTGATCCATGGATTTCCCACTGCCAGCTGGGACTGGAATCGGCTCTGGCCGATGCTGGTTCAGCAGCACAACGTGCTGGCCCTGGACATGCTGGGCTTTGGCTTTTCCGATAAACCCGCCGATTACGATTACAGCATTGAAGACCAGGCGGATCTGTTTCAGGGCTGGATTGAGGGTTTGGGTCTGCCGTCCGTGCACCTGCTGGTTCATGACTACGGGTGCAGTGTTGCCCAGGAGCTTCTGGCGAGGGAGCAAGAGGACCTGCTGCCCTTCCGGATTGCGAGTGTCTGTTTCCTCAACGGCGCCCTTTTTCCCGAGGTCCACAATCCCCTGCTTATTCAGAAGCTGCTGGGGAGCCCCTTTGGCGGGCTGATCAGCCGGGGCCTGACCCGACGCAGTTTCGAGCGAAACTTCCGCCGGTTATTCGGAAACCAGAATCCGCCTGATCGGCAGGATATGGAGGATTTCTGGCACCTGCTGACCTATAACAACGGCCGGGGCATCCTGCATCATCTGATCCAGTTCATGGAAGAACGGCGCTGTCACCGCAACCGGTGGGTTGGCGCGCTGCAGAAGGCAACGCAGCCGATGCGATTGATTTCGGGTACCGCCGATCCGGTCTCGGGTGCCGGCATGGTCAGACGCTACAGGGAACTGATGCCCGATGGTGATGTGGTCACCCTCAGGAATATCGGGCACTACCCCCATCTGGAGTGCCCCTGGGAGGTTTTCAGTGCCTATCGGGAGTTTCGCAAGCGCTGCGAGGGATAACCCCCGGGGCGGGCTTTCCTCAGCCCGATGCGGAATCGGGCATATCCTCGGCACCCCGGCCTACAACCGGTAGCGGCCGGGCCGCGTTGACGACCTGGTTGCGACCTCGGGATTTTGCTTCGTAAAGCGCCTGGTCCGCCCGGTTCAGCCAGACTGACCAGGTCTCACCCTTGCTGACCTCTGCGACACTGGCACTGGCGGTTACCTTGATATCTTCCAGAAATGGCCGTGCGCTGATGCTGGTCAGAAGCTGATTTGCCAGCACATCGGCATCTTTCTGGCGGGTTTCCGGCAGAACGATCATGAACTCCTCACCACCAATCCGGAACAGCTGATCGCTCTCGCGCAGGCGGGATCTCAGGCGCAGTGCCATTTCCGTGAGCACCTTGTCGCCGGCCAGATGACCCCACTGATCGTTGATCGTCTTGAAGTAGTCAAGGTCCAGCAGAATCAGGCTGGAGACCCGCTCATACCGCTCCCGCATCTGAATCTGACCGTTGAGGATGTCAGCCAGTTGCGAACGGTTTAGACAGCCGGTCAGGGGATCGGTGGTTGCCAGTCGCGTGAGTTCCTGCTGAAGCTTGCCCACCAGCGAGGCGAAAATCATGGCAAACAGGCACGTGAGACCCAGCGAAAAGGTTATCCGCCAGAAGTCGGCCTCGGGAAATCGTAAAAAGGACACGACGGCCATAACAACAACGAAAACAATGTTGCTTCCAATCGCCTCCCTGAGCGGTAGTAAAAAGAACAGGGCCGTGGCAGCCGGGTAGGCCCAGTAAAGGCCGGCATGGCCATTGATGTGTGTCGAGTAGGCGGCACTGACCACGGCGAGCAGTGGAAACAGACGGCCTTTGAGGAAGTAGGTGCCCCGGAACCTCAGGAATGCGATAACCAGAAGGGCGTTCGTGCAGAACAGGACCAGTACCGCGGAAAGCAGATAATGGGATTGCTGCCATTGCACCAGAACCAGGGGCGCTACGGCGATAAATGCCCAGAAATGCAGGTGATAAACCAACTGGCGCTTGAACCCCAGCACCGCGAGTGTGGGGTTGGTGGCAAGGGTGGAGGGTGGTACCGAAAAATTCACAGCATACTCCCGCTGTTTGAGTCGTATCCGCCCGCGTCCGGTGCCGGGACAGTCTTGAAGTCTAGCATGGCCGTTCATTTAATGAAGCAGACAGCGCCGTTTATGACCACCATTAGTTTTGTTCAGTTGGCCGCGCCTTGTCCACTTCGTTAAACTCCGCGGGACTGATTCAGGGACACGCCCAGGGACCATCCTATGACTGCTATTCACATCCGAGAACCGGCTCTGACGATCCGGGCAGGCCGGCGCGCGATGCAGCGCCTCAGGGAAACGCCGCTGTCGCCCGAGGATGTGCATGTCATTCCGGGTGCTGCCGGTGGCCCCAAGGCTCTGGGAATAAGTGGCCTGGATAAAGCCATTTTCGGTGACTGGTTGCCAAGGGTTCCCCAGGAGCGATCATTGATCGGCTCGTCGATCGGCAGCTGGCGTTTTGCCGCCGTGGCTTCCTCCGATGACCCGAAAGCCCAGCTTGCCCGGCTGGCGGAACTTTATACCGCACAACGCTTTGCCAAGGGTGTCAGCGCTGAGGAAGTGAGCCGCAAGAGCGTGCTGTTTCTGGAAGAGCTGCTCGGTGGGCGGGAAGACGCCATTCTGAACCACCCATGGTACCGACTGAACGTTGTGGTCGTTCGCAGCCTTGGCATGCTGGCGGAAGACGCCCGGGGCCGGCTGGGGCTCGGCCTTATGGGCGCGATCAGCGCCAACATGGTCAGTCGTCGTCATCTGGGCAGGTTCATGGAGCGGGGCATCATCCACGACGCCCGCCTGAAAGCGCCTTTGGCGAAGCTGGTGGATTTCCCGAGTCACGAAGTGGCGTTATCCCGCGAGAACCTGCTGCCTGCCCTTCTGGCTTCTGCGTCCATTCCCCTGGTGATGGCCGGTGTCCGCAATATCCCCGGCGCGCCCGAGGGTGTCTATCGAGACGGTGGTTTGCTGGACTACCACCTGGATCTGCCTTACCAGCAGCCTGGCGTGGTGCTCTACCCGCATTTCACCGATAAGGTGGTTCCCGGCTGGTTCGACAAGTCCCTGCCCTGGCGGCGGGGCGACGCCTCCCGGTTGCAGGACGTGCTGCTGGTTGCGCCATCAAGAAGCTATCTGGAGTCCCTGCCTGACCGCAAGCTCCCGGACCGGAAGGATTTCGAGCGCTATGCCGGTGACGATGCCGGCCGGGAACGGGCCTGGCGTTCGGCGATTGCCGAGAGTGATCGCCTTGGCGATGAGTTTATGGAACTCACCGAAACCCGGCGCCTGCCCGATGTCATCAGGCCGCTCTGAACACAGGGCTTCCGAAAGAGTGACTATACTGGTGCAGTAAAGTCACGAATCGGGGGATATGTTATGTCGGATGAAAAACCGGTGGTCGCCAGCAAGACACCGTTCTCTGTGATGGTTGAGGCGGGCAAGAACTACTTCTGGTGTGCCTGTGGCCGCAGTAGTAGCCAGCCATTCTGTGACGGTTCCCACAAGGGGACCGGGATAACCCCGATCAAATACGAGGCGGAGAAGAAAGAGTGGGTGTGGTTCTGCGGGTGCAAGCAAACCGGTAACGCCCCTCTCTGCGATGGCAGTCACAAAGCGCTCGAGTAGAGCGCCATTCGCTGCAGGGTACTCACCCTGAAGCCCGAGAGGCCGTGAACCGGGTCTTTCAGCGCCCGAACCCTGAGTACTACTGGAATCTCCGTCTCCTGGTCACGATGGACCAGGGAAAGATCAACGCGTTCAATGGAACTGTCACTGCGGGCGGCTGCGAGAGCTCGCCGGAAATTGTCCCGGGACGCCGGTGCAACAAGTTCCTCCAGGGGCTGGTTGACCAGGTCAGCGGGTGCCTGGTCCAGAAGTTCGGCGATTTGCGGTGAAACAAAACCGATCCTGCCTCTTTCGTCCAGTTCCCATATGACCGCACCGGACAGGGCCACCAGATCCCGGCTCCGTTGCTCACTATCGTTCAGTGCCCGCCGAAGTATCGATTTTTCGACCTGAAAGTTGGCGATCTGATGGTCAGCACCAATTTCTCTCTGTTCCAGACCACGAATGTGAAGTGTTTGCCGGTGTAGCCGTCGGTTCAGCACCAGGGTGAGGGCGGCCGCGAACACCGACAGGGCTGCACCGGCGATCCAGACGGTTCGTCGGGAGGCTTGGGCGACCGCTTCAAGTCCCTCTGGAGACGGCACGGTCGTGAGTATCCAGTTCTGATCCATTGGCGAAACTTCGGTACGCAGCGCCCGTGTCGGGTCCACCGAACCGTTGGTGCCCAGTTCCAACAGCGGCATCTTGGTATGTCGTTCGAGGGTGTCGATGCGCAGTCCGAGAGAATCCGGCAGGGTGTCACTGAACAGGGCCTGGAGCCAGGCCGACACGGGTTGGTTGTGGTCGCCCACCATCGACTGGTCCGGAACGTTGGCCAGCAGATGATTCACCAGGGCCTGATGCTGGGCGTGATATCGCGCTTCGGCAAGCGCCATGGCCCGACGCGCTTCAATGTTTGCAGTAATTCCGGTTACCAGCAGGCCGGCGGCGACCAGAAGCAGGGGAATCCAGATTCCTGGCCATAAGACCGGTCTGCGGAAACGGGCTGGAGTCGAGCTTTCCATGCCGGGCGTCCTTTGCGGCTGGGTCTGTACCCTCAGAACAGACCGACGTTACTCCTATACTCTAGTCCAGCTCATGAAGAGAGGGAAATGCTCAGGTCCGGACTTTGCCAGCTGCGCCGTAGACCAGCAGGAATACGGCAAAAGCCGTGACAACAACGGAAGGGCCGGCCGGTGTGTCCAGGTGCCAGGACAGACTCAGACCGCCGCTCACCGCGACAAACCCGAATCCGACGGCCATGGCTGCCATGATTTCCGGATTGTGGGCCAGGCGCCTGGCGGTTGCCGCAGGAATGATCAGCAGTGCGGTAATCAGCAGCACGCCGACGATTTTCATGGCTACCGCGATGACCAGTGAGAACATCAGCATCAGAACCAGGCGAAGCCGCTCTACGGCAACACCCTCCACCCGGGCGAGTTCTTCGTGAATCGTGCTCATCAGCAACCCCTGCCAGAGCACGGCAAGTAGGATAATGATCAGTGCCGCGCCGCCGTAGATCCACAGCAGGTCTTCACGGCTCATGGCCAGCAGATCCCCGAACAGAAGGCCGGTCAGATCGACGCGGACATCCGGCATGAAGCTCAGGGTTACCAGGCCTATGGCCAGGGCGCTGTGGGCCAGTATGCCCAGCAGGGTATCGGTTGCCAGAGTCCGGGTCCGTGACAGGAGTACCAGCGCCATGGCCAGCACCACACAGGTGATGATCACACCGAGGTTCAGCGGCACGCTGATCAGGAAGCTCAGGGCGATGCCGAGCAGCGCCGAGTGTGCAAGGGTATCGCCAAAATAGGCCATTCGTCGCCAGACCACGAAACAGCCCAATGGCCCCGCTACCAGGGCCACGCCGAGTCCACCGATCAGGGCGCGCCAGAAGAAATCGTCCAGAATCGCGTCAATGATGGGCATGGTCACACTCCGTGTGTTCGCCCTCGACAACATCCCCGTGCAGATCGTGGCTGTGGTTGTGGTGATGGTGATAGACCGCGAGGGACTCTGCCACGGGGCGACCGAATGTCTCGATGAAAGCCGGGTCGTGGGAGATGTCCGCAGGGTAACCGCTGCAGCAGACATGCTGATTCAGGCAGATAACCTTGTCGGTTGCTGCCATGACCAGGTGCAAGTCGTGGGAGATCATGATAACACCGCAGTTCAGGTCATCCCTTAGCTGGCGTATCAGATCATACAATGACGCCTGGCCATTGATGTCGACGCCCTGGGCGGGCTCATCAAGGACCAGAAGGTCCGGTTTGCGGGCCAGGGCCCGAGCCAGCAACAGCCTCTGCTTCTCTCCCCCGGAGAGGTGGTGTACAGAGGAATGCAGCAGGTGTCCGACGCCGGTGCGGGCAAGGGCAGACTCACATTCCGCGAGGGATCGGCCGCTGAGCAGCATGAACCGTTTAACGCTCAGGGGCAGTGTGGCCTCCAGCGTCAGATGCTGCGGGACGTACCCGATCACCAGGTTCTTTTTCAGGGACACCTGACCCTCAGACACTTTCTGGATGCCGAGTACGGCCTTGATCAGTGTCGTCTTGCCTGCCCCGTTTGGACCAATGATGGTGATGATATCGCCACGGTGAATCTTCAGGTTGACCTGATCAACCACGGGGCGTTCGTCAAACCGGACAGTGAGGTTCTCCAGGTTGACCAGAGGATCAGTCATGGCCGGGCTCCGACTGGCATCGGGGGCAAAGGCCGGCAATTTCAAGCGTCGTGGTCTCGGGCCGGAAGCCTTCGCCGGATGCGGCTTTACGAACCTCTGTTGACACCTCTGGAGCGGTCAGTTCGAGCACATTGCCGCAGGCGCGACAGATCAGAAACATACCGGTGTGGCTTTCACCCGCGTGGGTACAGCCGATAAAGGCGTTGAGCGACGCGATGCGGTGCACCAGCCCATGCTGCTGAAGGAAATCCAGTGCGCGGTAAACGGTGGGCGGCGCAGCGTTATGACCATCGGACGACAGCTCCGCCAGCACGTCGTAGGCGCCCAGCGGCTTGTGGGATTGCCAGATCAGCTCCAGAACCCGTTCCCGGATGGGCGTCAGTCGGGCATTCTGCCGCTGGCAAATGGTCCGGGCGTCAGTCAGGGCCTGACTGACACAGGCATCGTGGTTGTGAGGCCGGTAGGGAATAGCACGGGCAGACATGGTCGCAATCCTGCAAAATTTGAAACATTATAACATTTGCAGGGCTGTCTGCCATGTCCGGCAGTGGCACGGGTCAGTGTCGGGACTTTACAACCAGGGATTCCAGAAATTCCAGATTCGGGATCCAGGCATGCTCACCTTCAACCTCGACCTGCATCAGATCCGCCGGCCCCGGTTCACCCTCCAGCTTCCTGACCTGGTCTTCCGCCAAACGGGCCTGGCTGGGAATGCCCTGGGTAACCAGTGCCATAAACGGGACTTCCTTGTGGTGATCGCCGATGGTATTAAGGACCACGATGCGGCCCCGATTATCGCCCGGAACGGTGAGGGCTCCGCCGTTAGCCGCGTCGTATGAAATCACCGGAAGTTGCAGGCCCCGCCAGTCAAGGTAGCCAACCAGCCATTCCGGCGTGTTCGCGCCGGCATCAGCGCTGGCATAGTCGACCACTTCCGCAATCGAGACGTTGGGCAGCAACAGTTGCCGTCCGCTCATGGGAATCATGACGCAGGAGAGGGATTGGCTGTTGTCATTCATTGCGTGTTACCTCAGGCGGAGTCCCGTTTCTGCCGGCTCTTGAGCAGGCAGGATTCTTCGATGGTTTTTACCAGTTCCCGTGCCAGCTGCTCCGGGGTGCCACAGAAACCGCTGCAACCGGTGGCGGCGACGGATTCGGGCATAGAGCTGTTGCCGCAGCTTGTGCTCTCCTGGACCCAGATCCGGCTACCGTAGGCTTTCAGTAAAGGCGCTGCAATAGCGCCATCATTACCCATGCCGGAAAAAAGAATAGCATGGCAGCGCTGGCCGTAATGATCCGCGACGTTAAGCAGGACCTGATCAATGGAAGGGCCATAGGGCCCCGGCCAGGCATTGCTGGTTTCGGTGAGGGCTCCGTGCTCTTTCAGCTTCCATTCGTGCTCCACCGGCATCAGCACCACATCACCATTCTTGACCCGATAACCTTCCTCGGCTCGCTTGAGCTGGTAATGGGCGTGGCGACCCAGTACCCGCGTAAGAACCTCTGTAAAGTTACCATCTATGTGCTGGGCGTAGATGAAGCCCACGGGCAGATTCGGCGGCAGGTGGTCCAGAAACGTCTTAACCGCCGCCGGCCCTCCCAGTGAAGCGCCCAGAATCCAGACTTCCTCGGCCACCGAACCGGGTACGGCAGGCGTTATCCAGTGAGGAAGTCCCGGCGATGGTGCTGGTGCCGGCGTTTCCTGCTCCAGTTCTGTCAGAGTGGCTTCTGAGTCCAGCTCTTCCAGATGTCCCAGTTGCTGCTCAAGTTTGCCCAGTAAACGTCGTTCCCAGCGAAAATACTCGGTACTTCCCGGCTTGGGTGCTTCATCCAATCCGAACAGTACCGGTGCGTCGGTATTTTCAAGCAGGTGATCGAACAGTAACGGGTGATCTGCCTCGTCTTCGAGGGTAACCAGCCAGAGGCTGGCATCCGGGAACTCCGGGTAGCCCAGCAAACGCTCGGGATCCCCGGAAAAACGCACCTCCAGACCGAACTTTGATGTCGCGGCCTGCAGTCGGTGTCGCTGCAGAACCACATCCGAGACGATCCCGACCCTTGGCCGGCCAGTCTGGCCGGCCATCACTGACGTCCGGTCAGCCGCTCAATAGTCTCAAGCAACTCGGTTTCCTGGAACGGCTTGCCGAGATACTCGTTCACACCAATAGCCAGCGCGCGTTCTCGGTGTTTCTCGCCGGTCCGTGAGGTGATCATGCAGATCGGAATTTCCCGCAGGCTGTCGTCGTGGCGCACGAAGCTGGCAACCTCGAAACCATCCATCCTCGGCATTTCGATATCCAGCAGGATGATGTCCGGTTTGTGATCCTGCAATTGTGCGACCGCGTCCAGGCCGTCTTTGGCAGTGATGACTTCCATGCCGTTGCGCTCCAGCAGTCGTGAGGTAACCTTCCGTACGGTAACCGAGTCGTCCACCACCATGACCACGGTAGCCTGCTCCTCGTACCGTGCAGACTCCCGGGCTTTCTCGAGATTGGCCAGGCGCTGGCGCTCGGACAGGATGTCGGAACGGATCATCGCAGGCAGGTCGAGAATCACCACCACGTTCCCGTCACCCAGGATGGTGGCACCGGACACACCGCGCACCGAACTGAACTGCGGGCCAAGGGATTTAACAACGATCTCCCGGCTGCCCATCAGGTTGTCCACCTGCAGGGCCATGGGCTGCTCAGCGCCGCGCACCAGAATCACCGGCAGCGGCAGGGCCTGCCCCTGCAGCTTCGGATGGTGATCGCTGTTCAGCAGGCTGCCCAAATATTGGAGCCGGTATTCCTGGCCGGCGTATTCGTACATCGGCGCGTCCGGCTTGTAGTATTCCTCAAGCTCGTAGGTGCTGACCCGGACAATACCCTCGATGGTGTTCAGCGGGATCGCGTAGAAATCCTCGCCGGTGGACACCATCAGCGCCCGGTTGACGGAAACCGTGAACGGCAGGCGAACCGTAAAGGTGGTTCCGCGGCCAACGGCGGAATCGATGTCGAGGCTGCCGCCAAGCTGTTTGATCTCGCTGGCAACGACGTCCATGCCCACGCCGCGGCCGGAAATCTGGGTCACTTGTTGGGCGGTGGAGAAGCCGGGTTGCAGGATAAACTGCAGGATTTCCCGCTCGGACAGATCCTCGTCTTCCCGCAGCATGCCCTGACGGATCGCCTTGTCGCGAATGACCGAAGAGGGAATGCCGGCGCCATCGTCGATCATCCTCAGGACAACGTCGCCACCTTCGCGGGTCAGTGACAGTGTGACTTCGCCGGTCTCCGGCTTTCCGGCTTGCTTACGGTCCGCCGGGCTTTCAATGCCATGGTCCAGGGCGTTCCGGAGCATGTGCTCCAGGGGCGCGATCATGCGCTCCAGGATGTTCCGGTCCATTTCGCCTTCGGCGTTGCGGACATCGAAGTCGACTTTCTTGCCAAGTTCGCCGCTGATCTGGCGAACGATGCGCCGTAGACGGGGCACCATGGAGGCGAACGGAATCATCCGGGTCTTCATCAGACCCTCCTGGAGTTCCGTGTTGATCCGGGACTGCTGCACCAGCAGGGTTTCAGTGTCCCGTACCCGGTCAGACAGGGTTTCCCGCAGGTCTGCAAGGTCCGAGGAGGACTCGGTCAGAGCCCGGGACAGCTGCTGGATGGAGGAGTAGCGGTCCATCTCCAGCGGGTCGAAGTCGTCGCCGTAATCCGGTCCGTGTTCTTTCTCGGCACTGAACAGGATCTGGGCTTCGGTCTCGATTTCCATCCGGCGTAGCTGCTCACGCAGACGCTCGATGGTTGCGGCCATTTCGTCCAGGGTATGGCCAAAATCGCTGGTCTGCTGCTCAAGCCGGCCACGGGTAATACTGGTTTCACCCGCCAGATTGACCAGCTCATCCAAAAGCGGCGCGGACACCCGAATGGTCTCCTGGGCCGCCCGCTGTGCCTCGGCCGCCTGTTTGCGAACCTTGGCCGGCGATTTCCCGGGCTTGGGTGCCGGTGCTACCGGTTTTTCTGCCTGGGCGGGAGGCGTCGGCTCTTCAGGCTTTTTCGGTTCCGGCGCGGCCGGGGCTGGCGCAGGCTGTTCGGCCTTTGCCGAGGGCACACCCATGCCGGACTCATAACCCTTACGGATGTCGGCAACCAGGGCGATGATGGCGTCGTGATCTTCGGTAATGGCCTGCCACTGGGACTCATCCGGGGCATTGCCGCCAAGGTCGATCAGACGGGTCTCAAAGGCGTGGGCCCTGTCCCCAAGCTGGGTCAGCTGGGAGAGGCGGGCGCCGCCTTTCAGCGTATGCAATGCACGCTGGGCTTCCTGGTTGAAGGTGTGGTTTGCCGGCTCCTTGCGCCAGTCATCGAGCAGCTGCTCCAGCTGGTCCATGATTTCACCGGCTTCCTCCAGGAAGATTTCCAGTACTTCCGGATCGATCGCTTCCTGTTGGGACTCTTCTCGGGGAGCAGCGGTCTTTTCGGCGGCCACTTCGTGGGCCACCCGGAAGTCCTCAATCAGGTCCGCATCGGGCTCGGGCTTGCTGCCCTGTTCCAGGCTGTTGAGCATGGTCTTCAGGCTGCCCAATGCCCGGTCGCTGAGCTTCAGCAACGTCTTCTGGTTATTGGACCCGGAGATGAGGGGATCCAGAGCGTCGGACCAGGCTTCTGCCAGGTTGGCAATCGGATCGACGTCAGAAAGCCGTGCGCCACCCTTGAGGGTATGCAGTTCCTGCTGCAGCTGGGTCAGTCCGGTCAGTTCCTCCGGCTCGTCGCGCCACTGGTCCAGACACTCGCTAATGGCGTCGTAGATTTCCAGGCCTTCGTCCAGGAAGATGCCGATCAGGTCATCATCGCTGGCCTGTGTCAGAGTCTCGCTGAGGTCGGGGGCATCTGCTGACTCCTCGGGGGGCGCCTCGGCAATTTCGGCCCCTGCCGGCTGTTCCGGCTCTTGTACACGATCATCGGACGGCGCCGACTCGCCCCGAAGGATGGACTGGACGCGAGCGACCAGCTCCTCCGCCGGTGGGCAAGGCTTCTGCGTCGCCACCTGCTCAACCATTTGCGCCAGCCGGTCATGGCAGGCGAACAAGAGGTCGTTCATGGCGTCGCTGGCTTCCAGCTGCCCCTCCGCAACCTTTTCAAACAGGTCTTCGAGCACGTGGGTCAGGTCGCCAATGGCCTCAACGCCAGCCATCCGGGCGCCACCCTTGAGCGTGTGAACATCCCGTTGCAGTTCCGCGGCAATGCTCCGGTCCGACGGGTCTTCGGTCCAGGTGTGCAGGGCGCTGCCGGTAGAGTTGATCAGGTCGTAGGCTTCTTCCAGGAAAATGCCGACCAGCTCCGGATCCAGGTGCGAGAGATCGGCAACACCGTCTTCCACCTCGCCGGTTTCCGCGGTTTCTGAATCGGAATCGACGGGTTCCTCGACTTCCGGGAGCGGGGCCTGCTCTTCGTCGTTGAAATCCGGTTCTGCTTCTTCTTCAGGGCTCGCAACATTGGTGACCGGGCGTGTTCCGGTGGCGCTGTCGATGTACGCCTGGATTTCGCCAATCAGATCCGGCGCAGGGCGCGGTGGCTCCTTGGCTTCAAGGTTCTCGACCATGCCCGCAAGCCGATCGTGGCAGCGGAACAGCAGATCTGAGAGCTCATCATTGATCGATAGCCGCTGCTCGGTCAGTCCCTCAAACAGGTTTTCCAACTCGTGGGAAAGATCGCCTACGGCAGGAATGTCGGCCAGGCGTGCACCACCCTTAAGGGTATGCAGATCCCGCTGCAGCAACCGAAGGATATCCAGGTTTCCGGTATTTTCGCTCCAGCTCTGCAGCGCTTCGGCGGTGCTGTCGATGAGGTCGCGGGCCTCTTCCAGGAAGATCTCCGCAAGCTCTTCGTCCATGTCATCATCGGATTCGGACATTTCCGGCAGCGGCGGTTGTTCGGCCGCCGCTGGTTCTTCATTTGCCGGTACTTCGGTTTCATCCATCTCAAAGCTGAGATCGATTTCCTCGAGTTCACCGGTGAATTCCTGCTCGAAGGCGTCGGGCTCCTGGATTTCTGTGCTCGGAGCCCGTTTCAGGTTTTCGAGCGCGGTAACCATGTCGTCGCTGGATTCCGTGGCAAGCCCGGCAGCCACCTGATCCATCATGTTGATCAGCTGTTCGTGAGCTGCCCGAACGGTCTCGAAAAAGGTTTCGTCCGGCGCTTCATCGTGTCTGGCGGCTTCGTCGTAGGTGTCTTTCAACGCGCTTGAGAGCGCGGCAACGTCGCTGAGCCCGGCTTCTGAGGCGCCGGAGGTCAACTGCTCCAGCTCGGAACGCAACGGGTTCAACGACTCCATCTCGCCGGGATTGTCCGCCCAGTGGTCGAGAATCCGGTCAGCATCCAGAACGATGTCGAGGCCTTCGTTCAGGAACAACTGAACCAGCCGTGACGGTGCCTGCTGCGGATGCTGGCGCGGAGCTTCCTCGCTGTGGCCGCGGAGTGTCTCTTCCGTCAGTTGGTCCAGCTTCTCGAGGAAGGCTTCGGTGCCCGGCAGCGAGGCCTGTGGATTTTCACGGATCTGGGCCAGGCCCTGGGTCAGGAAATCGCAGGCGGATTCGATCAGCGAGAGCACGTCGCGGTTGGCCCGCTTGTTCTGTGCCCGGGATTCCTTGACGAAGCGTTCCAGTGGTGTGATTACAGCAGCAATGGGTGCGATGCCGGCGGTATGGGCGCTGCCTTTGAGTGTATGCAGGGCCCGGGAAAGATCATCGGTGTAGGTAACCGTGGTCTTGTCTCCGGCTGCTGACAGGAATTCCTTCAGCGTCTGCAGATGGGTCTCGGTTTCACTTTCAAAAATATCCAGCAATACCGGGTCGACCGCATCCTCTTCAGTCGTCTCGATCTCTGCGCCTGCAGCGGTGATCTCATCTTCCGCTACGGTTTCGGAGCCGTCCGATCCGGCCGCCGGCATCATGCTGGCATCGGGAATCTCACCGCTGGCCAGGGCGTTGGCGCGGGCTTCGAGGTTGGCGGTATCGAAGGAAGCCGCACTGCGCTTCTCGAAATCGTCGACCAGGGCCGGCAGGCTGGCAGTGACATCCTCCAGAAGACTGGCGATGTCATCGTTCATGAAGATGCTGCCGTCGATAACGCGGTTCAGCATGTTTTCCACGGACCAGGCCAATTCGCCAACAACCAGCGCGCCGACCATACGGCCACTGCCTTTCAGCGTGTGGAAGGCACGGCGAACTTCTGACAGAGCGCTGCGGTCATCGTGCTGGCGCAAAAGCATTGGCAGGTATTCGCGAATGGTGTCCAGCACCTCACCGGCTTCTTCGACGAATATTTCAAGTATTTCATCGTCAATCAGGTCATCGTCATCGGCGGACTCATCCGACACGGCCTCAACGGTGGCTTCTTCAACGATGGATTCCGGGGTTTCCTGCTCTTCTTCTCCCGAGTCGGCGACGGTGTCTTCGACCTCGGGAATGTCCTGCGCCGTCACGGCATCGTCGTCGGTGCGACGGGTGGTTGCCATGGCCTCGGCCCGGTTGATGAGCTCCTCCACGTCGCCTGCGGTCTGGCCGTCCTTGAATTCACGGATCAGTGACGGAATGCGGGCATTGACCTCGTCCACCAGGGTGAACATGTCTTCGGTGGGGCGAATGGTCTGATCAATCACGCGATTCAGCAGGTTTTCCACAGACCATGCCAGCTCGCCGATACTGGTCGCGCCCACAAGTCGTCCGCTGCCCTTGAGCGTATGGAAAGCACGACGAACTTCGGTCAGAGCCTCACGGTCGTCGTGATTCTGGCGCAGACGGGGATGGAATTCATGAATGGTCTCGAGAACCTCTTCGGCTTCCTCAACGAAAATGCCAAGAATTTCGTCGTCCAGGAGCTCCGAATCCGAGCTTTTGGCCTCTTCCGGGGCGGTCGAAACGCTGGCTTCGTCCTGCTCGTAAGACGGTTCAGCGACGGTCTCTTCATAGGCCGTGGTTTCAGTCCAGGTGGGCTCAGCCCCGACCGGGAAGCCGAGGGAAGCGAGACTGTCCTCGGCCACCCGCAGAATCGAATCGTTTTCACCAATCCCCTCAGCGAGGCGCTCCAGGTAATACTCGATGCTGGTAACCGCATCGGCCAGGATGTCGAGCTGCTTCCAGTCAGGAACCTGCTTGCCGTCCAGCAGCACATCGCTGATGTAGCGCTCTGCCGAGGCCAGCATGCTTGCAACCCGGTCCAGCGGAATCAGGCTGAGGCCGCCGCGAATGCTGTGCAGCAGGCCGGGGACATGCTCGATTTCCCGGGTATCCCATTGCGAGGCAATGAAATTGACGATGGCGGATTTCACCTGCTCCAGGGTGTTCCGGGATTCACGGAGCAGCGCGCCACTGGCTTCAC
This sequence comes from Marinobacter sp. L-13, assembly GCF_056857715.1. NCBI lineage: Bacteria > Pseudomonadati > Pseudomonadota > Gammaproteobacteria > Pseudomonadales > Marinobacteraceae > Marinobacter > Marinobacter sp. L-13. The sequence goes on along the minus strand of NZ_JBSXNQ010000043.1, from coordinate 42,283 downwards.
CCAGCTCCCTCGAGCCCAGGTTCACAGGGGCATCGGAAGCTTCGTCTGCGGACGACTCCCGCTGGCCTTCGCTATCCAGGCCGGCGAGACTGGCTTCCACATAAAGCAGCGCGCCGGCGATATCCATCAGGGTGCCATCATCGACCTGTTCGGTCTGGGCGCTGAGTTTCTCAACCAGCTCGACCTGCTCGGTAACCACTTTCCGCGGTATGCCCAGACCCAGCACCGCCAGGGTATTGGCCACCTGGCGCAGACCCGGTAACAGGTCCTCAAGTTCTCTGTTCTGACGCAACTCCGAGCGAACAAAGAGGTCGAGCTGATCCTTGAGTTTGGCCAGCTCTTCGTTGAGTGCGCCGACAACCGAATGAATGGCATCCCGACCCGGGCCGGATACCCGGGTTCGGGCGGCATCAACGTCGTCTTCCGAAGGCAGTGCCTGGTTCAGCTGGTAGGCATCCCGCAAGGCACTTACCTGGGGCGAATCCAGATCCCGGGCACGGGCGACATAGTAAAGCAGGTGTTTGAGCAGCGCTTCCGGCGCTGGTTGCTGAAGGATATCCGCATGCTCATCGGTCAGTCGGCGGATTTCACTGTCCAGCTCCCTGAGCAGGGATTTTACGGCTGCGTTCACCGGATTGACGTGTGCCTGCAATGTTTCCACGAACGCACTGGCCGCTTTCCAGAGTTCGCCACGGGGCGTTTTCTGGCACAAACGGATCAGTCGTTGCAGCACCTTCTGCATGTACTCGAAATGGGCATCGAGATCCGCTTCACGGATGACGCCGGCCAGCGCAAACTGGTACATCTGGCGCAGTTTGCGGATGTGGCCCAGAACTGTCGGGTCTTGCAGGCGCTGGGATACCTTGCCGGTCACGGTGATTCGCGAGGGGGCCAGGTCCGGTTTGAACAGTGAGGTATCAGACAGCAGGGATTCGCCACGGGCGGCCCGAAGGTCGTTGAGCAGTGGTAGCAGCACCATCGGAAAATCGTCCTGGCTGCTGGCCAGATGCTCAAGGTACTGGGGCAGCTGCAGGATGGCCTGCATCAGGACTTCAACGGCTTCGTCGGTATTGGCAACGGTTTCGTTGAGCACGGCCTGGGTGAGCTTTTCCATTTCCTCGGTGAGCTGGGCTGCACCGTAGAGCTCGACCATTTGCAGGGTGCCGTGTACCTGATGGAGATAATTCAGGCAGAAGCGCAGGCGCGCGGTGTCGTCACGATTCTCGACATACGCTTCCAGTGCATGCTGACCCTGGGTCAGCGTGTCCTGTATCTCTCCCCGAACCCAGTCGAGGGCGATGCTGTCATGGTGATTGCCCATAACCACTCCGGTTATTCTTCGTCAGTCTGGCGTTTGATCCACGCCAGCACATGTTCCGAGGGGACTCTCTGTAACCCGGGAGGCTGCCAGTCGGTCAGCTCTCCCTGGCCCAGAACCAGCAACCCCCCGGGCGCCAGCCGCTCTGCAAGTCGCTTGACAATTTCCCGCCGGCGCCAGCGACGGAAATAAATCAGCAGATTCTGGCAGAAAATAATGCTCATCCCGTGCATGGGTGCCTTGTCGAGATCCAGAACATTCAGTCTGGTAAAGCACACCCTGTCCCGGATGCTGTTCACAATTTCTACGGTATTCCGCTCGGCCGGGCGGAAATACCGTGCTTTCATGTCTTCGTCCATTCCCAGCAGTTTGCGGGGATTGAACTGGCCGTTCCGGGCCTTCTCGATCACCGGCTTGCTGATATCAGAGCCGGTAACACCAAACAGCGGCTGCAACGCCAGCTGGCTCATGCATTCATTCAGCACCATGGCCAGGGTGTAAGGCTCTTCACCGGTGGAACACCCAACGCTCCAGGCCTCCAGGGGGCGCTTTTTCAGCTGTTCCCTTGGCCGGGTCAGGACATAGTCGGACACCAGCCGGAAGGCGTCGGGATCCCGGAAAAACCGGGTTTCCTGAACCGTGAGCCGATCCACCAGCGTTGACCATTCCCTGATCGCATCGGGCCCGGATACGATTTTTTCGTAGTAGGCCTGATAGCTGCTGCAGCCGATTTCCCGCATCCGGATGCCAAGATTGGTTTCCAGAAACGAACGGCGCTCGGCCGACAGGGTTATGCCGGTTCGGTGTTCCAGCAGGGTTTGCCACTGGCTGAACTGCGCCTCGTCCATATCCGGGAGTCGGCGCAGTGACCAGATGCCCTCGGCAGGTGACAGGTTGTTATGCATTTGCGCCATAAACCGTCAACAGCCCTGGAGCGGAAATCAGCCCACCACCGGAACGTCGCTGTCTTCCTCTTCTTCGTGATCCGCCACGTCTTCTTCCGGCAGGGTGAAGCCGGCAACGGAAGACCGCAGCTCGGACGCCATTTCTGCCAGGTTACCGATGGACTTCGCGGTCGCATTGGTACCAGAGGAAGTCTGGGACGTGATTTCCTGGATAACGTTCATGGTGTTGGAAATGTGCGCGGCCGACGAGGACTGCTGACGTGCGGCGTTGGAGATGTTCTGGATCAGTTCCGCCAGAGACATGGATACGTTCTCGATTTCCTCGAGTGCGATACCCGCGTCCTGGGCCAGACGGGCACCACGGACCACCTCGGCGGTGGTGTGTTCCATCGAGATAACCGCTTCGTTGGTGTCCGACTGGATCGTCTTAACCAGCGCTTCAATCTGCTTGGTGGCCGCGGAGGAGCGTTCTGCCAGTCGCTGAACTTCGTCGGCAACAACCGCGAAGCCCCGGCCCGCGTCACCGGCCATGGATGCCTGGATCGCGGCGTTCAGAGACAGGATGTTGGTCTGGTCGGCGATGTCGTTGATCAGGGATACGATGTCACCGATTTCCTGGGAAGACTCACCCAGACGCTTGATCCGCTTGGAGGTTTCCTGGATCTGTTCACGGATGTTGTCCATGCCGCGGATGGTGTTCTGTACCACTTCCGCGCCTTTCTTCGCGATCGCAACCGACCGCTCCGCAACCGCGGAGGATTCCGCGGCGTTCGAGGATACCTGATCGATGGACACCGCCATCTCGTTAACCGCAGCGGAGGCGCCGGCGATTTCCTGTGCCTGGTGCTCGGAAGCATCGGCAAGGTGCATCGCAGTGGCCTGGGTTTCCTGGGCCGCTGACGCTACCCGTACGGCAGTACCACGAATCGCCTGTACCAGGCCGCGCATCTGGTCGATCGCATAGTTGATGGAGTCAGCGATGGCACCGGTGAAGTCCTCGGTTACCGTGGCCTCCGTGGTCAGGTCACCATCAGCCAGGTCGGCCAGTTCGTCCAGCAGTCGCAGGATCGCGTTCTGGTTCTGCTCGTTCTGCTCTTGCGTAGTAGCCAGTCGGGCCTGGGCTTCGCGGTAAAGGGCCAGACCGATAAACACAACAATGGCAACCATGGCGGCCAGGATGGCAAAGGCCAGGGTCGGGCTGACCAGGCGTGAGCCGGACTGGGTCCGGAAGTTCTCGGCCAGCACAGAGAGTTCGGAAAGCAGGATCTCGGAATTCTGGAAGATGTCGCTGGCAGCAGTACGAACCTTGAAGAGGTCGGGAGAGGCCTCAAGGATCGCGTCTACGTTCTGGGAGACGAACTGGAACAGCTCATCGACGGCTTCGAGGCCGTAAATGGCGTCTTCGTCATTTACCTGGGAGATGCCCATGGCCGGGTTGCCGTTCAGCTGGCCCTCGAGCACTCGCCCGAACAGGCTTGCGTCACGACCGAAACGGTCGGCGGCAATAACCGCGTCTTCGTCACCGGAGAGTACGTTGTTGACCGAGCGAACAATCCGCTCCGCCAGCAGAGACTGGCGCTGGGCCAGTGCGATCTGTTCGGCGGGTGCGTCGTTGTCGAGCAGGATCTGTACGATATCGTCATACTCAACCTGCAGCTGCGGGATGGTTTCGTTCAGGGTCCGGGCCACCTCGTGCAGGCCGAGTACCGCATCCTGGGTCGAGAGGATGCTGTCGGCGTTTTCCCGCACGGTGTTCCAGTTTTCCTGAACGCCACTCTGCTGGGCCAGTTCACTCGGCGGCAGACCGGTTTCCGGATTGCCCTCGGTTACGTTGGTCCAGAGCTGCTGGAATTCGTCACGGGAGCGGCGCAGCTGGTTGAAGGCCTCGGCGGTACCGCCGGCAGCCTCTGTCGCGTTTTTCGCAATCTCCTGAGAGAGCACCCTCAGCTCGGCGGTGTTGGCGATGTATTCCTGATCGTTCTGGCTGTCTGTGTTGATAATGAACAGCACGACAACGAGCAGGATGGTGAGTGCGATCAGCGCGGCGATCAGGCCGGCAACCAGCTTGTTGCCTCCCTGTCCCATACTGAGTCTTCCGGCTCTGTTCTTCATTTTCTGGCTCCCGGCCTCTTCAAGAAATTGGCAAGTTTGTTTTTTCGGGTTTCAGGCGGTCAGGGTGATGTTCCTGCCATTGTCACCACCCTTACCACTGTGCGACGTCCAGAAATCGTTCGTCCTCGAGCAGGTCGACGGCCGAAAACACTTTCCAGACTTCCTCGTTGCGTTCGTAACCGCCTGAGACAAACGGTCGAACGTTTTCAGGTACGCCCTCGGGCGAATCCTTGAAACTGTCAGTCGCGAAGTACTGCATGCCCAACACACTGTCGACCACCAGCCCGCTGAAAATATCGCCCTGTTCAACAACCAGCACCCGCCGCTCCCGTTGGCTTCGGGAAGAGCGGGGAATATCAAAAAAGCCGGCGAGATCAACCAGGGGCAGGAGGCGGCCGCGGACATTGGCGGCACCAAGCAGAAACGGGCGAACCCCCGGTATGTGGGTAAACCGGGGAACATGAAGGATTTCAGTGACTTCGCCCATGGGGGCGACGTAGCGTTCACCTGCGAGAACGAAGCCGATGCCGTTCCACAGTTCAACGGCTTCCTGTTGTTCCGGCAGGCCGGCGGCCATGGACCGGCTGCGCTCGGCGATATCCGTCAGTACGGCAAAAGGGGCGGCCTGGGCGGACATGCGTACTCCACGGTTGGGGATCAGGCAATCAGACTGTTGATTGTTTTGATCAGGTCGTCTTCGTTTACCGGCTTGACCAGGTAACCCTTGGCGCCCTGGCGGGTGCCCCATACGCGGTCAGTTTCCTGATCCTTGGTGGTTACGATGACCACAGGGATAGAAGCGGTTTCCGGTGCGCGGGTCAGTTGGCGGGTTGCCTGGAAGCCGTTCAGGCCGGGCATAACCACATCCATCAGGACCAGATCCGGGGTTTCGGCACGGGCCTTGGCAACACCGTCTGCGCCGTTGTCGGCGGTCAGCACTTCGTGGTTGTGTTTTTCCAGGATCGTGGAAATTTTCTTAACCTCGGTAGGGGAATCGTCAACAATCAGAATGCGGGCCATGGTTTCCTCGATGGTTCTTGGGGTCAGCAGGTTTACTGTTCCGCCTGTGGGACATACTGGCGGATGGTGTTGAGCAGCTCATCCTTACTGAACGGTTTGGTCAGGTACTGGTCCGAGCCGACGATCCGGCCCTTGGCCTTGTCGAACAGCCCGTCCTTGCTGGAGAGCATGATAACCGGCGTCTTTTTGAAGGAGGAATTGTTCTTGATAAGTGCGCAGGTCTGGTAGCCGTCCAGGCGGGGCATCATGATATCCACAAAAATGATGTCCGGCTGGGAATCGGCAATCTTGGCAAGAGCGTCAAAGCCGTCAGTCGCGGTGATGACCTCACAGCCGACCTTTTTCAGAAGGGTTTCTGCGGTGCGACGTATGGTTTTACTGTCGTCGATCACCATGATCTTCAAGTTCTCGAAGTTGTCATCCATTGTCCAACTGCCTTGCGCTCAGCGACTGTCGTTATTTTAAAACGGGGGTTTTAACACAAACCTTAAGGTTCTTCTATAAACCCCGCTCATTTATAGATTATCAATGGCCGGATAAAAAGTATTAGTTTGTGACCAAATGTACTTCTGCCCGCAACGTCACGTAACGGACTGAGGATTTCTCCGGATGCATTTGCAGCTCGGGTACAATACCATCTGATTGCAAAGCATAGCACTTAATGCCCGGTCCGCTCTGCAGACCGGTTCGTGTTTTTAACCCTCAGGAGTGCAGGAAAGCCCATGACCGTCAGACTCGGGATCGTGATGGATCCGATTGAAGATATCCACTTCAAGAAAGACAGCTCACTGGCCATGTTGCTGGCGGCCCAGAACCGTGGTTGGGAAATCGAGTATATGGAGCTGCCGGACATGTATCTCGACGGCGGCCGGGCCATGGCCCACACCCGCGACCTGACGGTCCACATGGACCCCGAGAACTGGTACAGCTTTGGTCCGAGCCAGGACCGGGCGCTGGGCGATCTGGATGTCATCCTTATGCGCAAGGATCCGCCGGTGGACCGGGAGTTCCTGATGGCCACCTATATACTGGAATCGGCCGAGCAGCAGGGCGCGCTGGTGGTCAATCCGGCGTCCACCCTTCGCGACTGTAACGAGAAGCTGTTTGCCACCCAGTTCGAGGACCTGACACCACCGCTACTGGTCAGCCGTTCGGCAAGCCGGTTCCGCGAGTTCTATGCCAAACACGGCGACGTCATCATGAAGCCGGTGGACGGCATGGGCGGGCATTCGATCTTCCGCATCCGGGAAAACGATTTCAACCTGGGGGTCATTATCGAAACCCTCACCAACTATGGCACCCACCAGGCCATGGCCCAGAAATACATCCCGGAAATCAGCGATGGCGACAAGCGTATCCTGCTGATCGACGGTGAGCCGGTACCCTATTCCCTTGCGAGGATACCCTCTCACGGCGAGAATCGGGGAAACCTTGCTGCTGGCGGCCGGGGTGAAGGCCGCGAGCTGACCGCCCGGGATCGGGAAATCTGCGAGCGCGTTGCACCGGTGATTAAAGAGAAAGGGCTCATTTTTGTCGGCCTGGATGTGATCGGTGACTATCTTACCGAAATCAATGTCACCAGCCCGACCTGTATCCGGGAACTCGATTCGGCCTTCGGGATCGATATTGGTGGCCTCTTGATGGAGGCGATTGCAAAACGCCTGGATCAGGCATAATCCGGTGTTGGCAACCGGGCAGGTTTAACGACAGGATCCGTATCAGGAATGGCAGTTCAGGTAAGCGACTTCGACCGGTTTTCCTTCACCCTCTTTATGGCGCTGGCGGTGCACGCCATCGTGGTGCTGGGAATTACCTTTGCGCCCGAACCGCCCCGTTCCTCGGCCCAGACCATGGAAATCACCCTGTCCCAGTTTGACGACGAGGAAGCCCCGGAGAAAGCGGACTTTCTGGCCCAGACCAGCCAGAAGGGCAGCGGTAGCCAGGAAGAGGTTCGGGAAATGACCACGCCTCAACCGGCAGAAGTCAGCCAGCCTGAGGTGGCTCAGGTTCAGCCCGAGCCGCCGGCCCAGACCGAACCCCAGCCGCGCCAGGAAAAACAGGTGGTGCAGACCGAGAGTGCGTCCGCTCAGAAGGTTCAACAGCCTGAGGAGCGAACCAAACCGGAAGAGGAGCCTTTGCCGGTGCGGGAGAAAAAGAGCCTGATGGAGCGCAGCCTCGAGATTGCCAGCCTGGAAGCCCGCTTCGATGCCCAGCAGCAGGCCTATGCCCGCAAGCCCAGGGTAATGCGCGTTACCGCCGCGTCCACGCTCAAGTCCACCAACGCCTGGTATGTCCAGAACTGGGTGAGCAAGGTAACCCGGGTGGGTAATATCAATTACCCGACCGAGGCGCGCAATGCCGGAATCTATGGCACACTGAGAATGCTGGTGTCGCTGAAGAAAGACGGCACCATTAAAGAGGTGGCTATCCTGCAGTCTTCCGGCAGTACCGTGCTGGACGATGCGGCCATACGCATTGTCAGGATGGCCGCACCTTTTGCACCGTTTCCGGACGAAATGCGGCAAGAGGTGGATGAACTCGAAATCATACGTACCTGGTCCTTCCAGCGTCGGGGGCTGACATCCGGATGACAGCATCGAAACACTCTCCCCATAGCTTGCGTCACCATTTCCTGGTGGCATCACCCTATCTTGCTGATCCGCGTTTCCACGGCGGCGTCATCTATATCTGTGAGCATTCCGACGACGGTGCCCTGGGGCTCATGATCAATCAGCCGCTGGACATCCATCTGGGCGAGATTCTGGAACAACTGGATCTGCCAGGCGGTGAGCTGGACCTGCCAGTATTCAGCGGTGGCCCGGTGCAGCCGGAGCGGGGTTTTGTACTACATCCCCCCGGAACCAGCTGGCAGAATACGGCCAAGGTGACCGAAGACGTTCTGCTGACCACATCCCGTGACGTATTGGCCGGCATTGGCCGTGGCGAAGGCCCCGATGACTATCTGCTGGCGCTCGGATACTCCGGCTGGGGTGAGGGGCAACTGGAAGAGGAGCTGGGCAGCAACGCCTGGCTGACCTGTCCGGCCACCCTGGACATTCTGTTCCGCACTCCCTGGGAAGAACGCTACAAGGCGGTGCTCGCCCTGATCGGTATTGATCTGAACCAGCTCAGCGAATCGATCGGTCATGCCTGAGGCTGCCAGCCGTCGTGTGATGGCGTTTGATTTCGGAACCCGACGGATTGGTGTTGCCGTCGGTCAGGAATTACTGGGAACCGGGCAGCCGGTGGCGCTGATACCCGCCCGGGACGGTATCCCGGACTGGCAACTGATTGAATCCCTGCTCCAGGAGTGGCGCCCCGACCTGGTGGTGGTTGGCCTGCCGCTGAATATGGACGACACCGAGAACGAGATGTGTGCCCGGGCGCGGAAGTTCGGCAAGCGTCTGCATGGCCGCTACCATGTGCCGGTTGAAATGGTCGATGAGCGGCTCACCAGTTTCGAGGCCAAAGGTGAGGTCATGGCCGCCGGAGGCAGCCGGGATTTTGGCCGTCACGGGGTGGATGACCGGGCCGCGGTGCTGATACTGGAAACGTTTTTTACACAGTGAGGACCTAATGACGGCATTGCTTGATATTGATCAGTTGCTGGACCAGATGGAAAGCGGGCTGCGTCAGGCGCTTGAACAGCGGGGCGTGGAATTTCCGGTGCTGATCGGTATCCGTACCGGCGGTGTCTGGCTGGCGGATGTGCTCAGCAAGCGCCTGGGTATCGAGGAGCCGTTCGGCGAACTGGACATCTCCTTCTACCGCGATGACTTCAGCCGCATCGGCCTGAACCCCCGGGTCAAACCCTCAAGCCTGCCCTTTGATACCGAAGGCCGGGACATCATCCTGATTGACGATGTCATCATGAGCGGCCGGACCATCCGGGCCGCGATGAATGAGATCTTCGATTATGGCCGTCCAGCCAGTATCATACTGGCCACCCTGATTGACCTTGGTGCCCGGGAACTGCCCATTCAGCCTGACGTGGCTGGCAGGACAATGGCGCTGGAATCCCACCAGCGCGTCAAGTTGCGTGGCCCCGACCCGCTCCGTATTGAGTTTCAGGAAGCCGGAAAATAAACCTCCGAATCAGATAACAGGCGACCCATGACCGCGAACGACTCTTCCCCGCACCACTTGCAGCTGACCCGGGATGGTCAGTTGCGGCACTTTCTTACCCTCGACGGCCTTGATCGCGCCTTGCTGACCGACATTCTGGATACAGCAGATTCCTTTATCGAGGTCGGTGAGCGCACCATCAAGAAAGTGCCACTGCTTCGTGGCCGGACCGTGGTAAACCTGTTTTTCGAGTCCAGCACCCGCACCCGCAGCACCTTCGAGCTGGCGGCCAAGCGACTGTCTGCGGATGTGCTTAACCTGGACATCAGCACCTCGGCCACCTCCAAGGGCGAATCCCTGTCGGACACCCTGCTGAACCTCGAAGCCATGGCCAGCGACATGTTCGTGGTCCGCCATTCCCAGAGTGGTGCGCCGCATTTCATCGCCGAGAGCGTGACCCCGGGGGTGGCCATTATCAACGCCGGTGACGGCCGTCATGCGCACCCGACCCAGGCCATGCTGGATATGCTCACCATTCGCCAGCACAAGGGGCAGTTCGAGGGGCTGAAAGTCGCCATCGTCGGCGATGTGCTGCACTCCCGGGTAGCCCGCTCCCAGATCCGGGCTCTGAACGAACTGGGTGCCGAGGAAGTCCGGGTCATTGCCCCGGGTACCCTGCTTCCCAAAGACGTGGAAAGCCTGGGCTGCACGGTTGAATACGATATGGCCCGGGGGATGAAGGATCTGGATGTGGTCATCATGCTGCGACTCCAGAAAGAGCGTATGGAAGGGGCCCTGCTACCCAGTGAGCGAGAGTTCTACCGGTTATACGGCCTCAACCAGCAGAAACTGGCGCTGGCCCATCCGGAATGCATCGTTATGCACCCGGGGCCCATAAACCGGGGCGTTGAAATCGAATCCGCGGTGGCCGACGGGCCGCAATCGGTGATTCTGAACCAGGTTACCAACGGCATTGCCATCCGGATGGCGGTCATGTCCATGGCCATGGGTGGTCAGGTGGCCGCGCGTCAGCAGAAACTGAGTGAGAGGGACCAGGCATGAGCAGCGTCAACACATCCGGACGCAGTCTGAAAATTACCGGAGGCCGGCTGTTCGATGGTCAGGGCGCAGAACAGGAAAATACCGCACTGCTGATTCGGGACGGCCGCATTGCCGCCATCGGCGAAGCCGCCGCCCGGGAAGAGGCCGACGAGACCATCAGCGCCGAAAACGGCGTCATCACACCCGGCTTTGTGGACCTGTGCTGTAACCTCCGTGAGCCGGGCAATGGCCAGAAAGGAAACATCGCCTCCGAGACGCTGGCGGCGGCCCATGGCGGCTATACCACGGTGTGCGCGTCACCGGAGACGTCACCAGTGAACGATTCCAGTGCTGTCACCCACCTGATCCGTGATGGTGCTGCCAGCCGCTCGCCCATCCGGGTTTTGCCCATTGGTGCCATTACCCGGGGCCTCGAGGGCGATCTGCTCAGCGATATGGCGGGTCTGGCCTCAGCGGGTTGTGTCGCCGTGGGCAATGGTTCCCGGGGTGTGCGCAATGCCCGCATTCTGCGCCGGTGCATGGCCTACGCCCAGACCTTTGGCTTGACGGTGATGTTCAGCCCCGAGAACCAGGCCCTGGCCGCAGACGGCTACGCCCACGACGGGCTGGTGACCTCGCGGCTGGGTTTGCTGGGGATTCCGGAAGTGGCGGAAACAGCGGCGGTGATGGAGATGCTGTTGCTGGCGGAGGAAACCGGGGTTCGTTTGCACCTGAGCCAGTTGTCCTGCGGTCGCAGTGTTGAAATGCTGGCCGATGCCCGTAGCCGCGGTATTGCGGTAACCGCCGATGTGGCCATGCACCAGCTGGTGTTCACCGAGGATGCCCTGGCCGGGTTCGACAGTCGTTTCCATGTCCGGCCACCACTGCGAGGCGAGAGCGATCGCAAGGCGCTGATTGCCGGTGTCCGGGAAGGCGTCATTGATGCCATCGTCAGCCAGCATCAACCCCATGATACTGCCGCCAAGCAGGCGCCCATGGCAGCCACCGAGCCGGGCCTGTCCAGCATCGAGAGTGTGCTGTCGCTGGGTCTGGAGCTGGTGGAAATGAACGGACTGGCGCTGCCTGACCTGATCCGGGCGCTGACCACCGGTCCGGCCTCCGTGCTTGGCCGGACGGCCCGGCTCGCGGAGGGCGAAACGGCCGATATCTGCCTGTTCGATCCCGATGCCTTCTGGACTCCGGACTCGAAAACACTGGTTTCGGCCGGTCGTCATGCGCCGGTGACCGACCGCGAACTGCCGGGTGTTATCCGACTCACCCTGAGTGAGGGTCGAAAGGCCTGGCCCCAGTCAGCAATCTGATCCAGTCATACTGTCTCAAAGTGCGGCAGAGGTTGCGGAACCTCTGTCGACACCATCACAGAATCTCCCCCGGTTGCTGAAAAACCCTTGATGGCAGGCACCTGTGCCAACGTATTCTTGTAGCCGTCGCCCTATGGTCGACCAAGGAAAGCGTGGCCTGGCCGGTGCATTTATAGAGACCGGCGCCCGACAATAATAACCAGGAGTCATCCCGTGAAATCAGCAAACCTCCCCCAGCGGGTAGCCATGGCGGCTGCCCTCTGTGCCAGTCTGATCCTGCCCTCAATGGGTCAGGCACAGGCACAGAACGAGCCTCTGGAACGCAGTTTTTGCGTTTTTGATCCGGTTGGTGCCAATGGTCCCCTGTTTGCCATCACCAAGACCTTCCAGCCGGTTGCCCTGAAAAACGGCATCAAGCTGGATCTTCGCGCCTACACCGATGAGAAGGTGGCCGCCGAGGACTTCAAGGCGGGCCAGTGCGACGCCGTTCTGCTCACCGGCACCCGGGCCCGGGAATTCAACAAGTTCACGGGCAGCCTCGAAGCCATGGGCGCAGTGCCTGGCGAAGAGGAAATGCGGCTGTTGTACAACACCCTGAGCCAGCCCAAGGCCCGGCCGTTCCTGATTGATGGCCCCTACGAAGTGGCCGGTGTGTTCCCGGGGGGTGCCATATACCTGCACACCCGTGACCGCGCTATCGATTCAGTCGAGCAGCTACAGGGCAAACGGATTGCCACCCTGGACTACGATCAGGCGTCCGTGCGGATGGTTCGCCATGTGGGCGCCTCCGTGGTGGGTTCCAATTCCGCGAACTTTGCCGGCAAGTTCAACAACGGCAGCGTTGACCTGGCCTATGCCCCGGCCGTCGCCTACACCCCACTGGAACTGTACAAGGGCGTTCAGCCCAACGGTGCGGTGGTCAAATATGCTCTCGGCTACATGAATTTCCAGGTGATCATCCACCGTGACCGGTTCCCGGATTCCGCCGGCCAGATGGTGCGTGACCAGGCCATCAAGCGCATTGACGAGGCTTACGAAATCATCGCCCAGGCAGAGGCTGAGATTCCGGAAGATGTCTGGATGCAGTTGCCCCGGGAGGATACCGCCGAATACGACAAGATGCTTCGCAAGGTTCGCCTGTCGTTACTGGAGGACGGTATTTACGATGAGCGCGCCATCAAGTTGATGAAAGCGATTCGGTGCCGGGTAGATGCCACTCGTTCCGAGTGCGCCTCCGTTGCTGGAAGCTGAGGCCGGGGTGAAGCAGGCCCGCGTCTGCGGGCCTGTGCCTGACTAGCGGATTTCGTCTTTCAGAGCCTTGCCGGCCTTGAATCCGACGGTCTTGCTGGCAGGGATGCGAATGGTCTCGCCGGTTTGAGGGTTACGCCCGTCCCGCGCCTCTCGGCTGCGGATGTTGAAGGTGCCAAAGCCGATCAGGGTGATGTCTTCGCCCCGGGAGGCAGCGGCCGACACCTGGTCGGTAAACGCGTTGATTACTTCACTGGCCTTGTCCCGGGTCAGGCCTGTGCGGTCGGCAATGGCCGCGGCGAGTTCAGGTTTGCGCATCGGATACTCCTTTTTTGTATTTCTATTGGTTCAGTCTGGTCCTGGCCGGAATCACAACGACTCACGGTTGCTCCAATCTATAGTGGCTCCGGGCTCATTGTGCAAACCCCCGGGCGGCGGAAGTGTGTGTCATTCGGCGTCATTTGCGGCATCGGTCGCATAAAAACCGGGCGTCGTACGCCATAATGCGTGCCTGGTTACAGTCTGTAACAAACCGGTTTGTCCGCCGGAGTCTGGCCTGTGCGATCGCAGCAGGACTGCATCAGAACAAAAAACGAAAAGGTGAAGAAGGTATGACCCATGTCCGGAATCCCTCCCGCAAGGCGCTTTTTCCCGGGTGCCGTGTATGTAACCTCATGGCGGCTTTTATGGCCAGTGTGGTCCTGAGTGGCTGTGGCGCGGTGAATCACGTGATGTACAAGACCACCGGGGATGTAATGCAGGGCTTCTCCAGGGATCACACGTTGCCGTTTCTGATGGAGAGCAATGACCTGGCCATGGGCTGCGCCATGAGCGAGGCAACTGCGCCCTTGCTGATGTCCTTCGGCAGGGTCACCAATGAGCCGGACCAGCTGGCAGTCATGCTCTACCTCTCAGCCGGGGGCTGTGCCGAAGAAGAGGCCCGGGAACATGAGCTGGCGGCTCTTGCCGCCCTGAACGCCATGAACGGCAATGCCGCCGAAGACGCCATGATCCGCCAGAAGCGGGCCCATACGGTTGCCGCCCGGCGTTATTACACCGCCTGGCAGCACCACAATGCCCATTACGGCAACCCCGCCGATGGCGAGTGCCCGGATTTCGACGACGACATGGACGAATTCATCTACATGGCCGGACTGCTGTCCGGTCTGCAGGCCCTGAACGCCCAGATCCAGTCCACCTCCTCCATTGGCGTGCCGGCCAACGTTGGTTCCATTGCCGCCCGGGCCACCAGCTGTCTTGATAATGAGAAATGGTGGGGTGCGCCTATGGCTCTGAGAGCAACGGTCTGGGCCATGATCCCTGGCGCCCAGCCAGAAGGCGAGGATGCGTTTGAGCGGCTGGCCATTGCCGGCGAGCAGGGTGATGCTGCCGGCGTTCGCCTGCCTCACGTCTTCCATGCCATCGCGGCCCTGAACAAGGGCGACGAGGTGATGATACGGAACGTGATTCGGGAACACGCTGAATCGATCGAGACTACTCCGGCGAATGAGGACTGGCGATTCGTGGACGCCATGGCAACCGACATGATCGTCGCAGTGTCTGACCGTCTTTGGGTCGAGAATACCGGGCATCGCACGCCCATGGGCCAGCTCGGCACCTTCTGGGATGACCAGCAGGAAGAGGTCGAAACCATGGATCTGGACGATCTGCTGTAACCACTCCCTACCCAGAGTAATCAGTTATGTCGAAGGGCAGTTTTCATCGTAGCGGGCTGGAGTGGTTTTCATCGCTGCCGGCCTGTCTGCTGTTGCTGGCGGTGGTCATCTTCTCCACGAGCAGTGACATCCACAACCAGATGTTGCGCGGAGGCGAACAGCTCTGGAGTGGCTACTACAAATTACGGATGGATCCGGTTCAGCCCACCTGCGACCCGAACCGGGATATTGAGGCGGCGGTCGCGGCGGAAATGGCGACCGATGACGAGGCGGATGACCCCATGGCGGCCCTGCTGGGGGCCGAGGAAAAAGATCCGGCCGATGTTCGGCTCGCCATCGAACGGGCCGTTGCTGACTGCCGCGAGGCCCACCAGAATTTCGAGAACCTCCGGGACCAGCTGACGCCGGGTGTAAAAGCCTATCGGGCCGTTGAACTGTTCATTGCCGACCTCATTGCGTTTGGCCTGGAGTCCCAGCGTTTCATTCTGGTGATCCTGGTCATGCTGTGTGCGGTGACCGCGACCCTGACCCGTCACCACATCGCCATGCGTGCCATGGAGACCCGGCTGGATTACACCGTCTCCCATACCCTGCAAACCATCGCCAATGCCATGCTGCTGGGCTCAAGCGCCATCTTCCGGCAGTCCAGTCTGGGCTCGGACACTGCTGTCTCATCGGAAGAGCTGTTGCTGCACAATTTCTGGATTGTCGGTTTCGCCTGCCTGACGCTGGCCAGCCTGTACCGTCTGTTCCGGGTGCCGGATGACCTCCAGCAAGGTGGCAGTCTGAACAAGGCCTTTCTGGCCGTACCGCTCTATACCGTGATGTGTCTGATCTCTGGCACCTATTTCGCCCTGATCGGACACGCCTCCGGTATTGGTATCTACCTTGGCAAGATGATGGAGCTGTCCGACATGTTCCTGAATGTCGGTCTGTACGTGTGGGTGGGCATGATGCTGAAGCAGACCCGCCTGGCCACCCTGGTGTTCAATGTCTTCCGGCCCTGGCGCATGCCCCCGGAAATGCTGGCGGTTGTGGCGGTTCTGGTTGCTGCCGTACCCACGGCCTACACCGGTGCCTCCGGCATCTTTGTGATCGCGGCCGGCGCAGTGATCTACAGTGAACTGCGCGCGGCCGGTGCCCGCCGCCATCTGGCTCTGGCTGCCACCGCCATGTCCGGCTCCCTGGGCGTGGTGTTGCGGCCCTGTTTGCTGGTCGTTGTGATTGCCTACCTGAACCGGGAGGTCACCACAGACGAACTGTTTGGCTGGGGTATCTGGGTGTTCGTGCTGACCGCCACTATGTTCGCGATTGTGGCCCTGAGTGTGAACCGCCAGAGCCAGTTCAACCTGGCGCCTTCTGCAGAGGCCTTTCCGGCCATGACGCAGGCGTTAAAACCCTTGATTCCCTATGTTCTGGTAATCGCTGCCGTGGTGCTGTTCTATCGTCTGGCACTGGACGTGAGCATGGATGAGTTTTCGGCGCCAAGATTGCTGCCAGTGATCATGCTGGCAATTCTTGTGTACGAGCATGTCAGCCTGAAAAACCGGAAAGGAAAAGCCTCGGGGGAGATCAATCACCAGGGCCTGGAGCGAAGTCTTCGTGGCGCCACCAACGATACGACGGCGGAAATTGGCGCGCTACTTCTGTTACTGGGTCTGTCGGTGAGCATCGGTGGGGTGATCGAACGGGCTCACCTGATGGAGGCTTTCCCGCAGTCGTTTGACAGTGCCTGGTCGGCAATGTTGCTGATGGTGGTGATCCTGGTGATCCTGGGCATGATCATGGACGCGTTCGGTGCGGTGATCCTGGTGACGGCCACCGTCGCCACGATTGCCTACTCCAGCGGGATTCATCCGATCCATTTCTGGATGGTGACCCTGGTGGCATTCGAGCTGGGCTACCTGAGCCCGCCGGTGGCCCTGAACCATCTGCTGACGCGGCAGGTGGTTGGTGAAGCGGAAGTGCTGGCGGCGCAACAGGAAACGGGGACTTTCTATCAACGCCATGAGCGTATCATTATGCCGCTGATTGCCATGGGGATTTCGCTGGTGCTGGTGGCCTTCATACCCCTTATCTTTTACGCCTGAGGTTTTGGTGTTGGCTCTCTGTCTAATGGCGACGCTCGATCAGTTCCCTGAGCGGTGTGGGAAGAAGGCGTCGCAACCGGTCTGAAACGGGCTGTTCGTGCCGTTGCCACAGAATGCCCAACCACACGATCGCCAGACCAATCAACGTAAGCGCAATTGGAAACAGAAGGCTGTTCTCGAAAACCTCGTAGGCAAGATAGCCAAGGTACCCGGCGACTCCCAGACCGCCGAAGACCACGAATACCCGCCGGCCCAGAATGGCCCCGGTGAAAATCATGGCAATATTCACCATGCAGTAGAGCAGCTTGCTCCACTCGCTCTCAGACTCCATCAGGGAAAGTCCGCTCCAGAAAGCCGTGACACCGAATATGTATAACCAGAACGCAAAGTCGCGGCTGCTCTGATTTCGGATATCCACCCAGAAAGCCAGCAGGGCGATCAGGAGTCCGAACCACAGGGAGACCCATTTCCTGAGTTCCCAGGCAACGTACTCCTCACCGAACAGGAAGGGAGCCAGATCCATACTCATGTACCAGAGCGTGGCGGCCACCGGCATGACCAGGAAGGGCAATCGGTAGCGCCACAGCATGACTGCGCCTGAGGCCAGTGTAGCCAGTTCCATGAATAACCAGCTCCAGTCGATGTAGCGGTGGTAGTCCCGGTATTCATGGCCGCCCGACCACCAGCCCATGCCGGCCTGAAACCCGAAAACCGCGAGTGGAGTAAGGACAACGACAAAAGTGGCAGTGATCCCGGCAGGAATTTTCAGGTTCAGCCGCTTCAGGAAAAACTCGGTGAGCCACAGGCCTGCGCCGGCGTAGATCAGGACAATCAGTAGCAGACCCCATCCACCAAGGCTTTCCCACGAGAGGGTCATGAACAGGCTCATGGCCCCGATTGCAATCAGCCCGCCGAAGTAATAGAGGATGTGGGTGAAACGGAAAGAGGGTGTTTGTTGCTGCTGTTCTGAGAGGAACGTCCAGAGTTGGTCAGCCTGTTCGTCCGTTATGATATCTTTGCCTGCGGCTTGATCGAGAAGACTGCGCTTCAGTTCCATGAATGCTTCCCCATGAATAACCTCCTTGTTGGAACCGGTTCAGCTCACCGATTGCCCCACATCTTCGACACCGCGGCATCCGAGCCCAACGTCCCGACCACCAGGGACACGCCACCAATACCGAAGAAAACAAGCACGGGAATCAAGGCGCCTGCCTTACCGGTGTAAACGAGCATCGCCGTCGACACCGTCGCCAGAACGAGGAACAGGACGCCCACCACATTCAGCACGGTGCGGTGCGAATCTTTGTAGCTGGGCCCAACCTTTCCGGATTCCAGTGGTTTGAGAATAAACGAAAAGAGCTGGCGTAGACGCTGTTTCATGAAGCCGTTTCCTAGAGTGTGTTGGGCTATCATACAAAAAAAGCGCCGTGCTTTCGCAGGGCGCTTTCCTTACTTGCCGTAATCGACTCAGCTCAGCTTCGGACCGGCTTCGACGATCGAATCTGCCACGTCGAACTTCTTGAAGTTCTCGACGAACTGGGCGATCAGTTCCTGGGCCTTGCCATCGTAGTAGTCCGGGCTTACCCATGTGTTGCGCGGGTTCAGCAGCTCGGTGTCCACGCCCGGAACATGCTTGGGCACGTCCAGGTTCAGGGTTGGCAGGTGTTCGGTTTCCACGTCGTCCAGGTCGCCATTCTGGATTGAGGCGATGATGGCGCGGGTGGTCGGAATGCTGAATCGCTGGCCTTCACCGTAAGGACCGCCGGTCCAGCCGGTGTTGACCAGGAAGACCTTGCTGCCAAACTCGTCCATCCGCTTCATCAGAAGCTCGGCGTAAACGCCGGCCGGACGGGGGAAGAAGGGCGCACCGAAGCAGGTTGAGAAGGTGGACTTCAGCTTTGAGGAGGAGCCCATCTCGGTGGAGCCAACCAGAGCGGTATAGCCACTCAGGAAGTGGTAAGCGGCGCCTTCGCGGCTCAGGATGGACACGGGCGGCAGGACGCCGGTCATGTCGCAGGTCAGGAACACGATGTGAGATGGCTCACCGGCGCGGTTCTCGATCACGCGCTTTTCAACGTGCTCAAGCGGGTAGGCGCAGCGGGAGTTTTCGGTGAGGGATACGTCGGTGTAATCCGGCTCACGGGTCTCAGGGTCGATGGTCACGTTCTCGACAATGGCACCGAAACGGATGGCGTCCCAGATGATCGGTTCATTTTTCCGGGTCAGGTCGATGCACTTCGCGTAGCAGCCACCTTCGATGTTGAATACGGTGCCCGGGCCCCAACCGTGCTCGTCGTCACCGATGAGGAAGCGGTGCGGATCGGCGGAGAGGGTAGTCTTGCCAGTGCCGGACAGGCCGAAGAACAGGCAGGTTTCGCCGTCTTCACCGACGTTGGCCGAGCAGTGCATGGGCAGCACGTCTTTTTCCGGCAGCAGGAAGTTCTGCACGGAGAACATGGCTTTTTTCATCTCGCCGGCGTAGTGCATGCCAGCCAGCAGAACCTTGCGCTTGGCAAAGTTGATCATCACGCAGCCGTTGCTGTTGGTGCCATCGCGCTCGGGATCGCACTCGAAGTTGGCGGCGTTCAGGATCTGCCATTCCTGCTTGTCGGCCGGGTTATAGCTGTCCGGACGGATAAACAGGTTTCGGCCGAACAGATTCTGCCAGGCGGTCTCGGTCGTCATTTTGACCGGCAGGTAGTGCTCCGGGTCGGAACCAACATGAACGTGAGACACGAACTGGTCTTTCTCGGCGATGTAGGCTTCAACACGATCCCAGAGGGCGTCGAATTTTTCAGCGTCGAAAGGACGGTTGATCGGACCCCAGTGGATATCGTCCGAGGTGCTGGGCTCCTCGACAATATAACGGTCCTTGGGAGACCGGCCCGTGCGCTCACCGGTTTTTACGACCAGGGAACCGTTGGATGCCAGCTGGCCTTCTTCACGCGCCAGTGCCACCTCAACCAGTCGTGCTGTACTCAGATCACTATAAGTGTTGCTCACTTCGACCTCGCCCTCGGGATGTCTTAGTGATTGCTCAGGCCGCTTCCTAAAATTGACGGAAATCTGAGCAATCGGGTCAATTCAGGCGCGCTATTATGCCAGAGACGCCGGTAAAAAACGACTGCCCGGGAAGCCTTGCTATCAGCGGGTTCCCGGCTAATCGAACGTGTTTCTAGTGTAGCGTATGACCGGTGAAAAGATGATCAATATCATTTCTATCGAAGCGATAGTGAGCATGACAGAACTGGCAGTCCATTTCGATAGAGCCCTCTTCCTCGAGGATGCTGTAACACTCCTCGCGGCCGATGGCTTCCAGGGCACCGAGGGTACGCTCCCGTGAGCAGCTGCACTGGAAGGCGACCGGTTCGGAGTCAAACAGGCGTACGGTCTCCTCATGGAACAGGCGGTGAAGCAGGGTTTCGCTGTCCAGCTCCAGTAATTCGGAGGCTTCCACGGTTCGGGCCAGATGGTTTACCCGGTCCCAGAGGTCTTCATCCTCCTCTGTGGCGCCCGGCAGGCGCTGTAGCATCAAGCCGGCGGCGCCGTTTTCGTCGGCAAACAGGAACAGGCTGGTGGGAATCTGCTCCGAGCGATCAAAGTATTCCTCAAGGCAGCCGGCGAGTGTCTCCTGATCCCGGGGTACAACGCCCTGATAACGGTTGCCGCGGTTGGGCGTGATGGTAATAGCCATCCGACCCTCGCCGAGCAGATCGTGGAAGCTGTCTTCGCTGACCGCATGCTCATCAAAGCGGGCCAGGCCGCGGATGTGTCTGTCGTGGCTGCACTCGGCCATTAATGTGCGCAGAGGCCCTTCCCCCTGGGCCTGTACCGACAATGTACCCTCAAACTTCAGGGTGCTGCTCATCAGGATGCTCGCCACCAGTGCTTCTCCGAGGAGTTCCCGGACCGTGTCCGGGTAGGGCGCCTGGCTGCCGATTTCCTGATAGCTGTCCGCTAGCTGAACCCAGGCTCCCCGCACCTGGCTGTGTTCAAAGATAAAGCGCTGGAACTGGTCGCGGGCTGCCATGTTGTGTCTCCTGAATGCTGAATGCCGGTCGTTGCACGTTTGACTGAGGGCGGGGATGTAATAAAGGGTTCAGAGGCCGTTCTGTTCGCGAAAGCGCTGAATGTCCCTTCGGTCTTTCTTTGAGGGGCGTCTGGCCGGAGGAAGCTGCGCTGCCTGCATAGTTTTACGCTGCCAGGCCATTTCCTCGCGTTTCTTAACGCTGTCTTCGGTTTCGTGGTAGAGCTTCTGAGCTTCGGGTGCACCACGGCGCCGGTCGCTGATGTCATCAACAATAATGATTTTTTCCTGCCAGCCCAGGCGCAACGTCAGCTTTGCGCCGGCTTCCACCAGCCTGCCGGGTTTGCATCTCTGGCTGTTGTAGTGGACCTTGCCACCCTCGATCGCTTCCTTGGCCAGGGAGCGGGTCTTGTAGAATCGGGCGGCCCAGAGCCATTTATCGAGTCTTACACGTTGGTCGTCAGCGGTTGATGCCGTCATGTCTCCTCACCTGATGGGCTTGTAGCCCAATTATAACCCTGTCATCGGCCGGATGGCAGGGGCGACCGCTGGCGAAGCGCGGGGAGAATTTCATCGAAGTGATGAATACAGGGTATTTCCGGGTGCTGCTCCCGGGCTTCCTGCTGGCTGTCCGGCGCCAATACGGCCAGACATTGGGCAATGCCGGCCTCCAGCGCACTTTCCAGCACCGGAAAACTGTCGTCGACCATCAGGGTGCTTTCGGCCTGGTAAGGCGTTACTCGCTGGAGGTCCTGCCAGAACGAGGGATCTTCCTTGGGCTTGCCCAACTGGTGGCTGGAAACAATGGCATCCACCCGTGTATCAAGGCCGGTTCGTTTCAGCTTCAGGGCCAGGGGGTCGGGGTGACAGTTGGTGACAATCACCGAGTGAAGCCCGACTTGTCGGAGGGCATCGAGAAAATCCGTGACGTGGGGGCGGTAACCGATCCGGTCACCTACCTCTGCTTTCAGCCCCGTGATGTCGAGGGACAGCCGCTCGCTCCAGTAATCGGTGCAATACCAGTTCAGTGAGCCGCGCTCGGCCATGATCATCGGAATCAGGCGGTCTTTCGCTTCCTGGGGGTGGAGGTCGTAGTGCTCGGCGTACCTTGCCGGCAGATGCTCGAGCCAGAAGTGGTTATCGAAATGCAGATCCAGCAGTGTCCCGTCCATATCCAGGAACACCGTGTTAAGCGAGGACCAGTCAACCATAGAGAAAAACAGCCTGAAGAATTTTCTTCAGGCTGCCGGAGTTCGCTCGTCGGGGCAAGCCGTGATAGTACGGAGGCGCGCCCGATGGAGCCGGATCAGTTGCTGGTCTGGACCGTCTCGGGTTTCTTGCCGGTACGGGTGCAGCCCAGGCAGCGCACGAAGGTCGCCTTGGCCGGGCCCATTACCAGAACTTCCCCTGCTTCATCAGCGTTGCCGCCCAGCAGGGAGAAGGGCAGGGAGACCAGGTAGACAGCGCTGCCCACGATGGTGGTAGCCAGCAAGGCCGGGCGAACAAAAATCGCATCACCGGTCATTGCCAGTGCCGACGGGGTTTCGTCCACGGCCTGGGCGTGCCCGAGGGATGAGAATGCCAACAGGCAGGCCGCCACAGTGGCTACCAGGGTGCGGGAAATCTTGCGGGTCATCTTACTGTCTCCTGAGCTTTAGTGGCCCTGAAAGGGTACTGCTTTAAAGAAAAGCAAACCCGGATCGTATCAACCGGATACCATCCTATTGTAAACCGTGGGCGTTAATCCTCTGTTAACTATGAATCATATTTGCGCATTTTCAAACGATTTTTCGTTGCAGAATGTGCGATCTGGTAAGCGTTCAGCGCTGGCAACGGGGACAGTAAACCGTTGAGCGATTGTTCATCCGGATTTCCTTCAGTGGCGCCCCGCATTCCTTGCAGGGCTGGCCGCCCCGGCCGTACACCAGCAGGGACTGGGCAAAATAGCCGGGCTTGCCATCGCTGTTCACGAAGTCCCGGAGGGTGGTTCCTCCCGTCAGAATGGCGGCGCTGAGCGTTTCCCGGATGGCTTCGGCCAGCCTGTGATAGCGGTCGAGGCTGATTCTCCCGGCTTTGCGCCGGGGATGAATGCCCGATTTGAACAGCGCTTCATTGGCATAGATGTTACCGGCACCCACGACCACCTGATTGTCCATGATGAACGATTTCACCGGTGTGTTTTTGCCGCGGGAGAGCCGGAACAGGTGCGCGCCATTGAATTCCGGGGCCAGGGGTTCTGGACCCAGGTGGGTGATCAGCGGGTGCTCTTCGGCGGAATCAGCCCACAGCCAGCAGCCGAACCGGCGTGGGTCGTTGAATCGAAGGATGACGCCAGACTGTAATGCCACGTCGATATGATCATGGGTCAGGGGAGGGGTATTGTCAGTGATGATGCGCAGGCTGCCGGACATGCCAAGGTGAACAATCACCGTGCCCCGGTCCATGTTCAGGAACAAATACTTGGCCCGGCGGTCTACACTTTTAATCACCTGACCTTCCAGTTTCTCGCCCAGATCGGCCGGAACAGGCCAGCGCAGACTGCCGTTGCGGACTGTCACTCGGGTTATTGTCTCGCCTTCGCAGTGGGGTGCTATACCCCGTCGGGTCGTTTCTACTTCGGGCAGTTCAGGCACGGGCGGGAATCTCCGGTGGAAAACGACTAAGTGTAATCAGTAACAATTTTGCATCCAAATGCTGTTGTTGTGGCTTACAGCTGTACGCTAAAGTGTGAAGGTTGGCCTCGCGCCAAAGATATTGATTTTGAGGATTTGCTATGTGGTTTAATGGTCTTCTTGACCTGTCGGTGATGCAGGTCATTCTGGTCACCCTCGGAATGACACACGTCACGATTGTCAGTGTAACGCTCTACCTGCATCGCCATTCGGCGCATAACTCGCTGGACCTGCATCCGGCCTTGAAACACTTCTTCCGGTTCTGGCTCTGGTTAACCACTGCGCAGAACACCAAGGAATGGACCGCCATCCATCGTAAACACCACGCCAAGTGCGAAACCGAGGAAGATCCCCACAGCCCGGTCGTCTTGGGTATTCGCAAGGTACTGTTCCAGGGCGCCGAACTCTATGCGGAATCGGCGACGCCCGAAACGCTCGAGCGCTATGGCCAGCGGACACCGGAAGACTGGGTGGAGCGCAATGTTTACAGCCGCTACAAGATGCTCGGCATCGCGTTGATGGCGGTAATCAACCTGGCCCTGTTTGGCGTTCACGGTATCTGGATCTGGGCGGTGCAGATGATGTGGATTCCAGTCTGGGCTGCCGGAGTGGTCAACGGTATCGGCCACTGGATGGGTTACCGGAACTACGAATGTGCCGATAACGCCCGCAATATCAGCCCACTGGGTTTTCTGATTGGCGGTGAAGAGTTGCACAACAACCACCATACCTATCCCAACTCCTCCAAGCTGTCTCGCCGCTGGTTCGAGGTGGATATCGGCTGGGGCTACATCCGCCTGTTCCAGTTGTTCGGACTGGCCAAGCCCAAGGGTTATCGACCCATTGCCCACCATGTGCCGGGTAAACTGGAGGTGGATGTGGAAACGGTTCAGGCCATCGCCAACAACCGGTTCGATATCATGCGCCAGTACCGTAAACGTGTCATGGAGCCGGTCCTGCGCCAGCAGAAGTCGCTGATGGACGATGAGATCCGTCCCCGTTACCGGAAGCTCAAGCAACTGCTCTCCCGTGAGATCACACTGATTCAGCCGAAGGAGAAGGAAACCCTCGAGTCTGTGCTGGAGCGCAATGCGGTGCTGCGCCAGATCTATGAGAAGAGCCACGAGCTGCAGGCCCTCTGGCGCCAGCGTGGGCTCAAACCCCAGGACAAGCTGAACGCGCTGATGGAGTGGTGCCGTGAGGCGGAAGCCAGCGGTATCCGCTATCTGGAAGAGTTCGCCGAGCACCTCCGGGCCTACTCGCTGCGCCCCTCAACCTGATGCCGGGTAGAGAATCGACGTAAACCTGCTTCGGCGGGGAATCCGGGGCCAGATGAAAGCGTTCATCTGGCCCTTTTTTATTCTGGCCCGGAAACAACCCGGAACAGGGAGTAGGTGACCTGTCCCGCACTCTTTTGCCTGTGCAGCTGCCAGGAAACGGGCACAGAAGGCGTTGGCAGCTCGCTCTCGTGTTCCATGTAAACCCAGCCGCCGGGTTTGATCCACGCCTGTTGTTCCAGCAACGGAAACAGCTTTTCGAGCCAGCCCTGGCGAAACGGCGGATCCATGAACACGATATCGAATGGCGGCCGGTTTCTCTGGGCCAGATAGCTTTCGACGTCCGAACACACCACTTCGCCGTTGTCGGATTTCAACAACCGGAGGTTGTCCCGCAGTGCTTTGGCCAGAGCTGGCGTGTGGTCCACGAGGGTGGCCTGCCCGGCACCCCGGGAAAGAGCCTCTAGCCCAAGCGCGCCGGAGCCGGCGAACAAATCGAGGCAGTCACTGCCGGCAAGGTGGAAGGCAAGCCAGTTGAACAGGGTTTCCCGGGTGCGCGCGGGGGTGGGTCGAACGCCACCGGCGTCCGGAAAGCGCAGTTTCCGGCTGCGCCAGTCGCCGCCAATGATTCGCAGCTCACCTGTGCCGCTGCCTTTGCCAGCCGGAGCCGCCTCGCGACCGGCTGGGGATCTCGTCTGGTGAGACCTGCTTGCGGATTGTCTGCGCGCCATAGCCGCCGCTCCACGGAAATATTCGGTTCAGGATATGTGCCTGCATCTTACCGGAAACGTTTACGGTCGCGATAATCGGAGCGACCCTCACTTCACCGGGACAGTCTGCTAGAATACCGGCTTTCTTTGTCCCGCCCATTCAGACTGATGGATTGATTTTTATGACGGCAGAGTGGATTTCAATCGGCCTCCTGGCCCTTCTTGTGCTCGTATTTGTCCTGGATATCGTCGGCAACCGTAGCCGGGCACCACGCCCCAAGCCGGTGCCGCAGCGCAAGCCCGAGGTTTCCAAAGGGCCGGCACCAGAGCCGGAAGAGGGCGAGATTGAAGCGCCTGCCGCAGAGCCACAACCAGAGCCGGTGGCTGAGCCGGAACCGACCCCAGAGCCCGAGCCCGCGGAAGAACCGCAGAAAGCACCGGAACCGGAGCCTCAGGTCAGCGTTTTCGAGCGCATCAAAAAGGGGTTGGGCAAAACCCGGGCAAGCCTGACCGGTGGCTTGTCCGACATGTTCTCGCTTGGCAAGAAAATCGATGAGGAACTGCTGGAGGAAATCGAGACTACGCTGCTGATGGCAGACGTCGGCGTAACCGCCACTTCTGAAATCATCGACTCACTCACCGACAAACTTGAGCGCAATCAGCTCAAAGACGGCGAGGCCCTGCGTAAGGCTCTGAGGGATGAACTGCATGGTCTGCTGAAGGATGTCACCAAGCCACTGCAGATCGACTCCGGCAAGACGCCTTACGTGATTCTCATGGTGGGCGTAAATGGGGTGGGCAAGACCACCACCATCGGCAAGCTCACCAAGAAATTCCAGAACGAAGGAAAATCGGTCATGCTGGCCGCCGGCGATACCTTCCGTGCCGCTGCGGTTGAGCAGCTGCAGGTCTGGGGCGAGCGCAACAAGGTTCCGGTGGTGGCGCAACACACCGGCGCTGACAGTGCCTCGGTGATTTTCGATGCCATCCAGTCGGCCAAGTCCCGTGGTGTTGATGTGGTGATTGCCGATACTGCCGGCCGCCTGCAGAACAAGGACAACCTGATGCAGGAGCTGGAAAAGGTGGTCCGGGTTATGAAGAAGCTGGACGAATCCGCACCCCACGAGGTCATGCTGGTGCTGGATGCAGGCACCGGCCAGAACGCCCTGAGCCAGGCGCAGGTGTTCCAGCAGGCCGTCGGCGTCAGTGGCATTACGTTAACGAAACTGGACGGCACGGCCAAAGGCGGTATCGTGTTTGCCATCGCCCGTCAGTTGCAGTTGCCCATCCGGTTTATTGGTGTCGGCGAGCAGGTGGACGACCTGCGCAGTTTTGATGCCGAAACCTTTGTGGACGCCCTGTTTGACGAATAGCCCGGAATCCAGCCGCGCGGAAGCCGCCCATGATTGAGTTTCGCCAGGTCACCAAGCGTTACGACAGTGATCACACCGCTCTGCGACAGGTCAATTTTGGCCTGGAACGCGGCGAGCTGGCGTTCCTGACCGGCCATTCCGGCGCCGGCAAGAGTACCCTTCTGAAGCTGATCATGGTGATGGAGCGCCCCAGTGCCGGTGAAGTGGTGGTTGGGGGGCAGGTTCTGAACCGTTTGCCCCGACGCCAGATTCCCTACATTCGTCGTCACATTGGCGTGGTCTTCCAGAACCACCAACTGTTGTTTGATCGCACGGTGTTCGACAACGTCGCCATGCCACTGGAAGTCATGGGCGCCTCCCCCAGAGATACGGGTCGCCGCGTGCGCGCGGCCCTGGACAAGGTGGGTTTGCTGCAGAAGGAAAAAATGAACCCGATGCAGCTCTCTGGCGGGGAGCAGCAGCGCGTGGGTATTGCCCGGGCGGTGGTGAACAAACCCCCGGTGCTGCTGGCGGATGAGCCCACGGGTAACCTGGACCCGGCTCTGTCTGCGGACATCATGAATCTGTTCGGGCAGTTCAGCCAAGTGGGTGTGACCGTGTTGATCGCAACCCACGACATCGCCCTGATCAACGAGATGGGGCGTCGAACACTGAAGCTGGATCATGGCCGTCTGGTGGCCGGCGGCACGCCAGTTCTCGGGGGAGGTGTCCATGGCCGCTGATCCCCGCAAGAAAGCACAGCCTACCCGCGGCGCCAACCAGGCTCGCGCGCCCTGGCGTGAGCAGGCAGAAAGTTATTTCATCCATCACCGCAAGGTCGCCAGGGACAGTGCCAACCGCCTTTTGCATACACCGGTGGCGAGTCTGATGACGTGGACGGTCATGGGGGTTGCCCTGGCGCTGCCAGTGGCATTGCTGTTGCTGCTGACCAGTCTTCAGGGAGTCAGCGCAGGCTGGGAGAGCAGCGCCCGGGTGACCGCCTATATCGAGTTGGATGTGCCTCTCGAACGAGCCCGAGTGCTGGGTAACGAGATTTCCGGAGACGGCCGGGTGGCAGGTGTTGAGCTGGTGGATCGCGACCAGGCGCTTGCGGAGTTCCGCGCTTCATCGGGCCTGGAAGATGCTCTGGACTATCTCGAGGATAATCCGCTGCCACATACCCTGCTGATTACCCCGGAAGAGGGCGCCCGGTCCACTGAGGGTGTTGAGGGGTTGGTGCGGTTTATCGAGGGCATGGAAGGCATAGAGCGGGTTCAGGTAGACCTGGGCTGGTTGCAGCGGCTGAACGCCATGACGGATCTTCTTGCCCGTGCTGTCTGGGCGTTGGCGATCCTGCTTGCGGCGGCGGTTGTGCTGGTGATCGGCAATACCGTACGGCTTTCAATCGAGAGCCGTCGGGACGAGATTCTGGTTGCGAAGCTGGTGGGCGGAACAGACAGCTTCGTTCGCAGGCCCTTTCTGTACACCGGCGCCTGGTTCGGGCTCGGTGGTGGGATTGTTGCCCTGATATTACTGCAATTGTCACTTTGGTGGCTCAGCGGGCCCATAGAGCGGCTGGCAGGCCTGTACAGGAGCGACTTTTCCCTGGATGGGCTGCACATTGATGGCGCCCTGGCGTTGATAATTGTTTCGATGCTGCTAGGCTGGCTAGGCGCTTGGGTGGCCGTGAAGCGTCATCTGGATGACATGGAGCCGGGTGATATTGCCGGAGGAGCATGATCCGAATAACGGGAAAACCGTATTGAAGAGACAGCTTCTATTGGCGTAAGTTGTTAGATAGTAAAGCCACGGTGAATTTCCCAGATAGTTGTTTTATAACGTTTTACTGGGAATTTCGGGAACTTTCAGGGTTCTTGGCGGTCTAAAGAGTAATTGATATATTTAGGGCCGTTGGGTTCGGAGGTTAGAGCATGGGTACGAGTTTACAACTGGTTGACAGACTGGTTCCGGGTCAGAATCTCGAGTCTTATATTCAGGCTGCGAGCCGCATCCCGGTGCTCACAGTTGACGAAGAGCGGGAGCTGGCTGAACGGCTCCATTACGAGGGCGATGTGGAAGCCGCCCGTCAGCTGGTTATGTCCCACCTGCGCTTCGTGATTCACATTGCCCGGAGCTATTCCGGCTATGGCCTCGCTCAGGCGGATTTGATCCAGGAAGGCAACGTTGGCCTGATGAAGGCGGTCAAGCGCTTCAATCCTGAGTACGGTGTGCGGCTGGTGTCTTTTGCGGTGCACTGGATCAAGGCAGAGATTCACGAGTTTATCCTGCGTAACTGGCGGATTGTTAAAGTGGCCACCACCAAGGCCCAGCGTAAGCTGTTCTTTAACCTTCGCAGCCAGAAGAAGAAGCTTGCGTGGCTCAGCCATGATGAGCTGAACGCTGTTGCCGAGGATCTGGGTGTCGAGCCCAGGGTCGTCCGCGAAATGGAAGGCCGGCTGGCGTCTCAGGATACCGCCTTTGACGGTCCTCAGGACGACGATGACGACAACGCCTATCAGGCGCCTGCGTACTATCTGGAAGACGCTCGCAGCAACCCGGCGACCCAGCTTGAGAACGCGGATTGGTCGGACGATTCCAATGGCCGGCTGATGCAGGCTCTGGGGCAATTGGATGAGCGCAGCCAGGATATTCTCCGGGAGCGCTGGTTGTCTGAAAGCAAGTCGACCCTGCACGAGCTGGCCGACAGGTACGGCGTCTCGGCCGAGCGTATCCGGCAGCTGGAGAAAAATGCGATGAAGAAGATTCGCATGCAGATGTCAGAGGTGGCCTGAGTTATTGGCTAGCCACTGAATACTTGAGTCGTAAAAACGCCACCACCGGTTCCGGTTGGTGGCGTTTTTGTTTGTATAATCGGAAACTTGACCTGGGTGCAGAAGCGATTGGGTGGGCCTTTCCAAAACACGCTGTGAATACATCCATGTACGCTCGGCTCCGCCATCCATGGCTCCGCACGGTTCTGGAAAGGCCCACCCAATCCCTTCTCCAACCTTCGTACAAGGCCTGAAAAATGACTCATAAACACCTTCATATCGCATTCCTTGGCATCGGCCTGATGGGCGCGCCCATGACCCGTAACCTCCTGAACGCGGGTTTTCCAATGACTCTGTGGAACCGCACGTCCAGCAAGTGCGAGCCGTTTGCCTCTGAGGCGGTGATCGCCGAATCCCCGGCGGAAGCGGTTGCCAATGCCGATGTGGTGATCACCATGCTGGAGAACAGCGATGTGGTGGAGCAGGTGCTGGTCGCCCAGGGCGCGATTGATGCCCTGAAGCCGGGCGCGCTGGTGATTGATATGAGTTCAATTCAACCTTCCGTGGCCCGGCGGCATGGCGAGTTGGTTGCAGAGCAGGGCGCTGGGTATGTGGATGCGCCGGTGTCCGGGGGGACTGTGGGCGCGGCTGAAGCCCGCCTGAGTATCATGGCGGGTGGCTCGGAAGCGGATGTGGATCGCGCCCGGCCGGTGTTCGAGGCGCTCGGCAAGTGCACGCGGATTGGTCCTGTTGGCGCGGGGCAACTGGCGAAGCTGGCCAATCAGGCTATTGTTGGTATCACCATTGGTGCTGTGTCCGAGGCGCTTTTGCTGGCGGCGAAAGGCGGTGCCGATCCTGCCGCTGTGCGGGAAGCGTTGCTGGGCGGGTTTGCCGGTAGCCGGATTCTGGAGCTCCATGGCCAGCGGATGATCGACCGGGAATTTGCACCCGGCGCGCCGGCTCGGATCCAGCTAAAGGACATGCGGATGATTCTGGATGAGGCCCGTGCGGAAGGGTTGACCCTGCCCCTGGCTCAACAGACGCACAATGAATACCTGTCGCTGGTGGCCAATGGCCACAGTGATGTCGACCACAGTGGCCTGTTGCTGGAGCTGGAGCATCTGAACGGTGCCCTGCTTGGCTCCCTTGGCCGCGGACCGAAGGAGTAAACACGCCATGCCCCGTTTTGCTGCCAATCTGTCCATGCTGTTCACGGAAGTGGACTTTCCCGAGCGCTTTGCCATGGCCCGGGCCGCGGGTTTTGAGGGCGTGGAATACCTGTTCCCCTATGCCTACCCCAAAGAGCGACTCGGCCAGATGCTGAGCGATAATCAGCTGACTCAGGTGCTGTTCAATCTGCCGCCCGGTAACTGGGACGCCGGTGAACGGGGCATCGCCTGCCTGCCGGACCGGGTTGAGGAGTTCCAGGCCGGCGTGGATCAGGCGATCGACTATGCCAAAGCCCTTGGCTGCCGGCAGCTGAACTGCCTTGCGGGGCTGAAGCCGGCGAACGTTTCCGATGACATTGCCTGGCAGACGTTGGTGAGTAATGTCGCCTGGGCAGCGGGCAGGCTGGCTGACGAGGGTATCACCCTGTGCCTGGAAGCCATTAACTCGCGCGTGGATATGCCAGGCTTCGTACTGGATACCTCCGGCAAGGTGCTCGCACTGATCGAGGAAATCGACGCGGACAACGTGCGCCTGCAGTACGACCTTTACCATATGCAAATCATGGAAGGGGATCTGGTGCGCTCCATGGAGTGTCTTTTGCCCTGGATCGGCCACATTCAGTTTGCGGACAACCCGGGGCGACATGAACCCGGCACGGGGGAGATTAACTTTTCGAATGTTTTTGCGGCCATCGATGCCATGGGATATGACGGCTGGGTAAGCGCGGAATACCGGCCTACCGGGGCAACCGGTGACAGTCTAGGCTGGTTTCCGGGGAAAGCCTGACCGTCGCCATTGGCGACACCCTCTTACAAGATCGTAACTGGCCGGGTTGCCAACTTCTTCGTACCCTTGTCGTTACTGTAATCCGCTATCGGGAGGAGAGCCGGTGAAAGCGCTGGTAATCGAAGACGATCAGGACGTTGCAAATTATCTTGTCAAAGGGCTGAAGGAATCCGACTTCGTGGTCGACCATGCAGCCGATGGCAAGGAAGGCATGATGATGGCGGCCAGCGAGGATTACGACATCATGATTGTAGATCGCATGCTGCCGGGAATGGACGGTCTGTCCATTATCAAAACCGTGCGTGCGACCGGAAACCAGGTGCCGGTTCTGATTCTCAGCGCCCTGGGTGATGTGGACGACCGCGTGGAAGGTTTGCGTGGCGGCGGCGATGACTACCTCACCAAGCCGTTTTCATTCACCGAATTGTTGGCCCGTATCGAATCCCTGGTGCGCAGAAATCGGCAGTCGGCGGAAACCGAGACCGTACTGCGGGTCGCCGATCTCGAAATGGATCTGCTTGCACGCACGGTAAAGCGGGCCGGCCAGAATATTGATGTCCAGCCGCGGGAGTTCCGTCTGCTGGAGTACCTGATGCGTAATGCCGGCCAGGTGGTCACCCGGACCATGTTGCTGGAGAAAGTCTGGGATTACCATTTCGATCCCCAGACCAACGTTATCGACGTACACATCAGCCGGCTGCGAGCCAAGATCGATAAGGAATTCGATACACCCTTACTGCAGACCATCCGGGGTGCAGGGTACATGTTACGTGAAACTGCTTAGCCAGCTCAGGACCTCGTCCTTCCAGCTAGCCCTGCTGTACATGGTGGTGTTCGCCACCTCGGTATTTCTGTTACTGGCCTTTATCTACTGGCGTACGGCGGGCTTCATGACCGCCCAGACCGACGAAACCATTGAAGCGGAAATCGCCGGTCTGGCGGAGCAGTATCGTGGCCGTGGCGTAAATGGCCTCATCACCATCATCCGTGAACGTGTTGCCCGCGACCCCAACGCCAAATCCATCTATCTGCTGACCACCGACGACTTTCTGAAGCTGGCCGGCAACATAGAGACCTGGCCGGAAGGCAGCCGTTCAGAGAGCGGCTGGATCAACTTCACCCTGAACGAATCCGTCGGCTGGACCGGGCCCGAACGCCTCGCCCGTGCCCGGATCTTTGAGGTTCAGGGTGGCTTGCGCCTGCTGGTCGGGCGGGATGTCGACGAACTCACTAACCTCAAGCGGGTAATTGAAACCGCCATCAACTGGGGTATGGGGATCACCCTTGCCCTTGCGCTGCTTGGTGGCTTCCTGATGAGCCGCAGTACGACCCGGCGTATCGAGGTTATCAACAACACATCACGTCGGATCATGAACGGCCACCTTTCCCTGCGGATACCAACCCGTGGCACCGACGATGATTTCGACCAGCTGGCGGAAAACCTCAATCAGATGCTGGACCGGATTGTGTATCTGATGGAGGGCATCCGGCACGTTTCCGACAGTATTGCCCACGATTTGCGCACGCCCCTGACCCGACTCCGCAACCAGCTTGAAAACACGCTGATGTCGGTGGATAACGACGAGGCGAGGGAGCAGGCCGGCCGCGCCGTGGCGGAGGCCGATCAGCTGCTGGCCACCTTCAACGCATTGTTGCGCATCGCCCGCCTGGAAACCCGTGGTAATACCGCCGACATGAAACCTGTGCCGCTGGATGAGTTGGTCACCGATGCCTGTGAGCTCTATGAGGCCTTGGCTGAGGATAAGGACCAGTCGTTCGAGCAGGGCCTGGAAAGCGGAGTGATGATCGAGGGCGACCGCGACCTTCTGTTCCAGATGGTCAGCAACCTGATTGATAACGCTATCAAATATACGCCGGAGCATGGCGTTATAGGCGTATCTGTTCGGCGCGAGGGTGCCGATGCGGTGTTTGAAGTCCGGGACAGTGGAATCGGTATTCCCGATGCCGAGAAAGACCAGGTCTTCCAGCGGTTTTACCGGGTAGGCAAGAGCCGTTCTTTACCGGGTAATGGTCTGGGCCTGAGCCTTGTGAGCGCTGTTGCGGAAATACATCAGGGCCGGATTGTCCTGAGCGATACGCATCCCGGAGAGGCGTCGCCGGGGCTGACCGTGGCTGTGAAGATTCCCGCCTTTACCGAAGCCCGCAAACGCATTCGCGCGGCCCAGGCGGAACAGCCGGCAGATTCAGCGGCCGGGGAAACCCGGGCCGCCTCTCAATCAACCGGCGTAAATACTCACTGACTGGCGCGAAACCGGTTGATCCTCGACAGCACCGGGGCAACCAATGCATCTCTGCGCGACTCGATTTCGTGAGTAATCCTTTCAACCTGGGAGCGGCGACGGTTCACGCGTACCTGAATGCTGTCCCATTCACCTTCCAGGTGCTTCTGCTCTACCGCCAGAAAAGCCGCAATGTTGTGGCGGTTGATCTTGCCGGTAATCCCGTACTGGTCCAGCCGGTAGCCTATGGCATCCACGCCATTAAGCGCCAAGTTCAGCAGGGTCTGAGTGTTCATATTGGTATCTCCGTGAATGGAAGCGGTAAAAATCTGTATGACGCTAACGCTATGCTCAGGACCTAGAGTGTGCAACCTAATTCCGACTTCGCGGGTCTTCATATTCCCTGACCAAAAGGTAATTCCTCGGCCACTCCGGTGTAATCCAGGCTGTGCATAATGGAAACTGTAGCTTTGGAAGCCTGCACGATTTGTTGCTTGCTTCTCCCTCCAGCACAGCGCTAGCCTTACCCCGTTTTTACGGGGTTTTTTTATGCCCTTCCCATTTCTGATTCCCATCTGGCAGAGGACGTTGCAAAACCAATGACCCAGGTTCCCGGTAATGGCGGCCCCCGCCCGCGATACATCACGCCGGAAGGCGAGCGGGCCTTGCGTGATGAATTGCAGTATCTCTGGAAGGTAAAGCGCCCGAAAGTCACCCAGGCCGTGCGTGAAGCCGCCGCCCTTGGCGATCGGTCCGAGAATGCCGAGTACATCTACGGCAAGAAGCAGTTACGGGAAATCGACCGGCGGGTGCGTTTCCTCAGCAAACGCCTGGAAGAGCTTACCGTGGTTGACCGTTTGCCGGATGACCGGGACAAGGTGTTTTTTGGCGCCTGGGTGACGGTGGAAGACGAGGACGGTGATGAGCAGACCTATCGGCTGGTCGGCGCGGACGAGTTTGATCTGAACAAAGGCTACCTCAGCATCAACTCACCCCTGGCCCGGGCCCTGATTGGCAAACGCCTGGACGATGAAGTGAGCGTTCGCACCCCGGAAGGATGGAAGTCGGTGTTCGTGGTTGGTATCCGCTATCAGGCACCGGCCGACCACAAGTGAATAATGTCACAAAATTGGCGAGTGCCCGGGCAGGTTGTGTGATTTGTCGATAGACTGATCAAAATTTGTCAAAACTGTACGCAGACAGGATAGTCTGTTGGGGAAAAGCCATGGGTATGCGTGGAAACGCCAGGAGCGTTCAGAGCAGGGTGGGCACACCGCTGGTGTTGGCGGGGCTGCTAGTGGTTCCGGTTTATACGGGCGGCGCGTTTGCGCAGGGCGACGGTGAGGACAGTGCGTTTCAGTACGAGGAGCGCTCGACCATCGACACCATCCCCCTGAGTTCCATGGAAGAGGAGACCCTGGCCAACACGGTGATCGAAGGTGGTTTGACGGCCCCGGCTGCGGGTGTGCCGCTGAAGCCCCGGGTTGAGGACGATTTTTACCTGGATCCGCTGGGCCTTCGCCCCGGTGACAGCCGTACCGACCTTGGCCGTTCCCAGATTCCGGTGGAGTTCCGGTTCAGCAATCCCAAATCCATTCCCGGGCAGACCCACAGCAACAACTACGTGATCCGTCCACCCGAGAACCGCACCTACGACGCTCTGAACATCAATATGAACGAGCGCTGAGGCAGATTATCAGGCTGCGGCGCAGCCGTTGTCCCCGGCGGACGTCTTACCCAGTACATCCTCATAGAAAAATGTCAGGGCCTGGCTGGCCTGATTAAACCGCGCCCGGGATACTCGCATACCATTGGTGAGGTACTCCAGAAACCGCTGGCGGTCTTCGTTGGCAAGCGCATCCGGATCTTTCAGATCGCTAAACAGCACGAATCGGGTGATCCAGTGGAGGTAGGTTTGCTCTGAGCGGTGATTGAGCTTGTGCTTGTGGATTGCGTCCTTGACCCGGCCCACAAGGCCTGGCTGGGATTGTTCCAGCGCCTCGGTGATGTCCATAAATTACTCTTCCTGATGAATTTGTATTGTTATTTTGCGCGCATCTTATGACAGGCAATTTACGAGCGCAAAGCAAAATTCAGGAAGATTGACTCTGGTCATTTTATGACCAGAGTCTGGGCTGGAAACACGATTACTTCACGGCTTCGAGTTTGTCGATGTACTTCTGCATGGCCTCATCGCTGGACATGCCTTTCAGCTTCTCCCAGGCATCAAACTTGGCGCGGCCGACAAAATCCATCATGCCCGGACGCTTGCCGGACACATCGCCCTCGGTGGCCTGTTTGTAGAGGGCATAGAATTCCAGTTTCATCTCGTTGGAGGGTTTGAAATCGCCCTCGGCAGTCTGGATGTAGTTGACGGCTTCGTCGAAGCGGGTTTTCAGGTCACTCATATCCGATTCCTCTATCTGGCTTCTGTTTCATAAAGTGCCCTCACCTCAGCGATGTGGGGCCGCACTGCCTCAATATCCCTGACGGGGGCGTTGCGAGCCATTTCACTGGAGCTGATGGCACCTTCCATCATTGTACGGATGTTTCGCATGTCGGCTTCAGGCAGACCCTCTTCAAGTGAAGCCATGTAGCTTTCCATTGCTCCTGTATCAACTGCTGGCTGGCCTTCCATGTCGATTGCCATGTACGCCGTGAAAATACGGTCGCCAATCCGGCTCCACTGTTCGAGGTTCTCGAAGCCGTGACTCTCAACCACGTTACTGACCTTTTTGAGAGTGGGTGGATGGTTGCTGAGTTCGTCTACGAAACCCGAATATACGCTGGTGAAATCCATATTCCAGTCTTCATCATCGTCTGAGAAGTCTGTTGCCTGGTTTCCCGCAATTTGGTCAAGAAGATTAGTGACTTCTTGCTGGCTGGCCATAAACGATTTAATGGTAGAGCTTTTGAGGCTGTCGGCCATGGCTGGCATGACCAGCAGCCACAGCGTAAATACCATTGAAAGTTGAAGGCAACGGCGGTGGATATCCGTGCGAGGTGCATGGGTGTGCATCGAAAGTTCCTTCTTTCTGTGGATGTGTAGTTCTCGTCCTTTACGAGCCGGAGAGCAAAACCGGCGCGAGAGGATAATCTACAATATTTCCCCATCGCCAGAAAGCTGGCCCTTCCTTAAACACGCCCCATGTCTCAGAACTCTGCTCCAGCCAGATCACTGCTTTGCTCGAATGGGAGCGTGGTGACATGATGTGCCGTGCCGCTGCCCGGATCGGCAGCCTTTCTTGACGCTGAATAAGGAATGTTCATGTTTCTGAGAGTGCTTTTCCTACTGACGTTTTCTCTTTTTGCTCCATTAGTGATCGCCGAAGAGCCAGACCATCCGCTCCTGACTCGCTATCCAGGTGCAGAAATCGATGAGTGGCTTTATACCGAATACGAGAAAGTCGACCTGCCAACGGGGCCCCTAGACGCTGGAGGCAATTTGCACATCGATACCCTGGTTGGTGATCTCACAAGAATAGTTTACGAAATTGAGAGTGTTTCCACGCTGAAGGTATTCGAAAACTACAGAGGTGCACTCAAGGAATCGGGTGCACAGTTGGTATCGGTTTGTGAATTGGATGAGTGTGGAGATAAGGATTCAGGCCTGCATGAGCTTGCCGCGAGCGTGGCTGGTGTCAGCTACTTCGGCAGTAACTTTTATCGTAAACCGTATTTCCTCCGGGCAAGCCTCTCTGGCGCGCAGGGCATGGTGCATGTCGGCCTTTTCGTGGGAGGTTTTGACGGTGACGTGAGGGTGCAGCAGGTCGTTGTAGAAGAGGTGCCCCGCCAGAACACCCTGATTTCCGTTTCCGAAGAGTACCTGTCTCGCGCGCACAAGGATGCGGCCACTGGAGATCAGCGAACAGCCGAAGAGAAGAAGCAGGATCACCCCATGATGGCGCGATACCCAGGCGCCCGACTTTACCGATCCCGAACGGTTGAGTACGAGAAAATGTCGCTTCCTCTCACCGTTCTGAACTCCGAGGGGGTCGCGTCTGAAAACCTGGACCTGACTGGCGATATCACTCAACACTCTTATCAGATAGAGAACGTTTCAACGCTGAAGGTGTTTCAAAATTATCTCGAGGCGATCGAAAAGCTCGGTTTTACGTTGGAGTATGCCTGTGAAAAGGCTGAATGTGGTGGAGACGATGCTTCGGAAGCGTTGGGCGAGCGTCTTGCAGTCACCGGCGATGTTGAGAATTATTTTCGAGACCCTCACTACCTGATTGCCAGCCGTGAGGTTGCGGAAGGGCGCGTTGTGGTCGGAATATACGCGGGTGGGTTTGAAGGCGAAGTCTGGCTGCAGCAGGTTGTCATTGAAGAGACGGGCACTGAGAACGACCTGATTGAGGTCAATGCGGATCAGCTCTACCAGGAAATCGAGCGATCAGGTAAAGCGCTTGTTTATGGAATCTATTTCGATACGGATTCAGCTGAAGTAAAGGAAAACTCCGCTGAGGCCCTGGAGGCTATTTCGGAACTGATGACTTCCCACCCCGAGCTGGATCTATACGTAGTGGGGCACACGGATGACACTGGAGAAAGCGACTATAACCTGAGCCTTTCCGGCCGACGGGCGGCTTCGGTTGCCGAGGTGCTCACCGCCCAGTACTCGGTAGAGAGTGGACGACTGGCCGCGGCCGGCGTTGGGCCTTATGCTCCGGTGGCTGGTAATGAGTCGAAAGAAGGGAAACGTCTTAATCGGCGTGTCGAGCTGGTTCGCAGGCTTTAATGATGTTGCGCCCTCGGGCCAAAACAGCAAGCACGCCGAAGAACTGGCTAATGTGGTTAAGTTCTCGGTTTTTTAATAAACGTGAACGGAATATTGACGGTTTAGAGATGGCAGAGTAGTCTTCTTCCAAGCTGATCAGGACGTCAGCAGGCTAACACATGGAAGTGAGTCGAGTTTTGCCCTTACGGATTAGGGTATCTTACCTTACGGTTTTCTCTTCGCACTGTTCCCCCAATAGCCCCTCGTGTGTCACGGATTATGTCGGCCGCAAAGCCTTGGCAATGGATCCGTAATACCGCTGCTACTGACTGGCTGCCTAATGGACTAATGGTTTTTCAGGGAGATTTTTATGCAATCGGTAAGAATTCGCCGCATTCGCGGTCAAGGCATGACTGAATACATCATCATCGTGGCACTCATCGCTGTTGCGGCTATCGGCGTTTATCGTCTGTTCGGCGATACCGTCCGTCAGCAAATGGCCGGTTTGGCCAATGAGCTTTCGGGCGAATCTGGTAAGAGTGCCAGGGACGCGGCAAAAACCTCTGCAGATAATGCGGAGACGGCAGCCAAGACCAAAAAAGATCTGTCCAATTACTACGACGGGAATCAAAAGTAGAGGCTGCTGCGATATATTCGGGGCTGTCAAGGCAGTCCCCGACCATCATAAAACTTCTTCGGGGATTTATTATGAAGGCTGCGCGATTACTGATCGCCATTGGCATCTTGGTTTCATCATCTGCTGTGGCAGAGCCGTATGCGCAGTGGGGTGTTTTTGCTGATGGCACGCCACTCTCGGAAATCGATGCGAGCGTTAAAATGCCCTCAGCCTCGGATGTTCCGATCCCACTCGCACCAGGTGGCGTATTTGTTGGCGGTGGTGGAGATTCCGACTGCACGATCGGAATCAGAAGCAAGCAATCAGTTGAACAAGTATGTACTTTCTATCGCTCAGTATTAGATTCATCAATCTATCAGAGAGTTGAAGATCTGGAGATCGAAGGGCATCCCAGTTGTGCCATTTATGAACACGGGGATGTAAAAAATGGTGCCGGAGTCTGGGTTTTCGAGAGTACAGATCCACTTTTTGTTATTAATGGCAGCACTTTGATCCATGTGAACTATCAATCAGAAGATGGAAAAGCATGCGATGTCTGATGTGTTGTTATGTGAAAAAAAAAGCCTCAAGAACCGATCTTTAGCTAACATAAATTCTTTGAAACAACGCGGGAGTATCCTCGTTTATTATCTCTCGTTGTTGGCTTTATTGGCGCTCATTATTAGTTACTCGTTCAATGCTAGTCGTATTTCTTCAGAGAAGACTCGGTTGCAAAATACATCCGATGCTGCGGCATTCAGTGTGGCAACGGTTGAGTCCAGAGATCTTAACTTTAAGGCTTACACCAATAGGGCTATGGTTGCCAATCAGGTCGCCATCGCGCAATCGATCAGCATAGTTTCTTGGGCCAGGTTTATTGATCGATTTGTGAGCAACCTGTCTCATATAACAAGTTTTTTCCCGCCTCTTCGGGCAGTTTTCGCGGGGATCTCAAGCGCTGTTTCATCGGCAGTTCGAGGGTTGGATAGCGCGATCAACGTAGTTATTTTCGGTATCAATTTTCTAGAGCAACAACTCAGCAACGCTCAACAAATACATCATCTCGGCACAGTACTAATGGCGCGAGAAATATTTACTAATGTTGTTAAAAAAAATGATCCCGATGTTGATCGGTCAATTACCCTTCAGCACTCATTGTTTATTCAAAGATATCTTAAGAACCATGAGTCTTTCACTCAGAGGTACAGCCCGGAAAAAGTCACAAGGACATTGAGATCTCGCAGCCGGCAGAAGTACACCGAAAATAAAAACCGTATGGATGAGTTTCGTTCGGTGACTTTGCGTTCAAGGGACGGGTTCTCCAGAAACAGAACCTACAATTGGATGGGAACGGTCTACATTCCGTTTGATTTCCGAGTCAAGATACAGAAAACCGGTGGCAGTGAACTGACCGGGAGCTCCAGGAAGCCGGATGAACACGGCAACTATTACACTTGGTCAGCGATGGATACTATGGCTTTTCATGGAAGCTATTATCGTTGCAGTTGGACAAGTGGATGCGGTTGGCGCTCCTGGCGAGAATTCTTGCCTGTCGCCTGGGGGGCTGCGGCCACTGGTGGGGAGCGACCATTTGATTTTTTCAGGGGATTGGGTGGCCGAAACCGCTACGCGAACTCCTATAGAGTGAACCGTTGGGCCTCTCGTTTGGCGGCATTGGAGTTCAATCGAAATGGATCGACTGGTGTCTTTAATGGCTTGCGTGCTTTCTACGATATCAAAGAGGACGGTCTGATCAGTGAAGCACCAGGCGTCGCAGTACTATTGACGAAACCTCACGGAAACAGTGGCGTCAGGACGTCCAAGTACACCGACTTTGGCAGCGGCTCCAGCAATCTCGATGTTGAGGGCGCTGGTGGATTGCATAAAAACAGATTGTCTGCATTGAGTCAGGCCGTCCCTTACTTTTCTCGGCCGAATGGCATAAACGTTTTTCGCCGATCAGATCGTTTGAGGGAATACGGCAACCTCTACAATCCGTTTTGGCAGCCACGCCTGTCTAAGCTTGAGGATAAGAACCGGATGTTACGGCTGGCGGCAACCCTTCTATAGTTTTTGAGAATCTTCAATGTCAGGGAGTGACATCGATGAAAACAACAGAATGCCGAGGGCATAGGGATCAATCAGGGCAGGCCTTGGCCGAGTTTCTTGTTGTGGCAGGTTTTGTACTAGTGCCCCTGGCCCTTGGAACCGTTTTCCTGATGAAAATCGGCAATACCCAGCACGAGATGCAGGAAGCGGCTCGATACGCTGCCTGGGAGCGTACAGTATGGTCGCCGGCTGGAAATAGCCCACATCAAAAAGTGAACACTGTTGTTCTGAACGAGACGGTTGCGCGAGTTTTGGGCGAGCCCGAACGCCCCATCGATAGTCGTGAAGATGGCCGAACGGTTGCCCCAAGCGGCCGTCAACTTGACCCTATGTTGAGTGTAAATATGGGGGCAGGCATTCGGCGACCGGTCTTCAAGGAGGAGTCTGGCGCTCTACAGGCTTTTTCGTTCAGTGACGCCAAAGCTGCCAGTGGTGGCGTCGCAGGGGCACTCGGCAAAGTTGTCGCCTTCGGTTTGGATCTCAATGAAAAAGGGCTCCAGACATCCACATTAACCTGGAAGCATGATTGGATTCCTGCACTGGATTTCGGCTGGCAAGCTATTTCGAGCAGCAGCACAAATACGCTCCTCACCGAAAGCTGGAATGCGGGTTCCCCCGCGCGCATTGAGGATTCGATTGATGGCATCGTTGCAACCAGTCTGGTTTCAAATCTTGGTATTGCGTCAGCCTTGGGTAAGCTGTCTGGTTTGGCGCGATTTAAAGATTTCAGAAAACTGGAACTGGGGAAGATCGATGTGGATAGATTACCGTGCCACCGCTTAGCGAAGGCTAGGGGGCGGCAGTCATGTTGATCAGACAACTCCCTCTATCAGGAAGCCTTTACCGAACGTGGGTTTATCGGGCACTGAGAACAGTGGTTATCTGGGGTGTTCCAGCTCTAGGGGTCTGCGCGGCAGAAGTATTTTGAGCAAGTGACCCCGCCGCGTCGAATCACAGTTCGGCCCGAGAACGTATCCACAATATCCAGCCGAATAGAGTCTCGATTCTCTCTATTCAGTCAGTCAAGACGGTTATC
>NZ_JBSXNQ010000042.1:0-112582 GCF_056857715.1 Marinobacter sp. L-13 | reverse complement strand
TTTTTTGTTGTGCGCCAGGCATGGCGCGTAGCGCCTTGACGGGCGCTGTTCCGGTACAGGTGGTGCTGGCCGGATGACTTGGGGGTGCAAGTCCCCTGTGGACCCGGCAAGGGGAACCACTAGCCGGACGGCAAGGGTGTCCATCGTGAGATGGAATCTGAAGGAAGCCGCAGGCAAAGCACTGGCCTGACGAACAGAAATCGCATATGAGGCGGTCACACCGGGTAAGGCGTCAACTATCGTCAAAGCCCTGTACTTGCACGGAAGGTGTGGACGTAAATGCGGCGGGCATAAGTGTGAAGGTCACGCGTCTTACCCTGGGAAGTCTGGTTCTCTGCCGCTGTGCTACTCACTTCGCGAGAGGTGGGGATGGGGAGCCAGAACTCAGCCGAGGCCATAGTAGGTGCGTCACCGCGTACGGAAGGGCCGAACATGGTTGGCCGTTAGTAGGCGATGAGTTCTCGTAGTGTGCTTATGAAGACAGAAGCGACCCGGATGGGGCAGGGCATTCAGGAAGGCGCTGGACGGTATCCGGCAGAGACTGAAGTCCGTGTCGAGGCAGACGCGGGGGCTCACTCGTGGACGAACGCGGAGCCGAACACGCTGATGGAACAGGTGCTTGAGCGCCCGAACCTGATGCGTGCGTATCAGCGGGTGGTATCCAATAAGGGTGCCGCCGGTGTCGATCAGATGCCGGTGATGGCCCTGAAGGGCCACCTGCAACAGCATTGGCCAACGCTGCGCGAGCGGCTGTTGGCCGGAGACTACCATCCTCAACCGGTCCGCCGGGTCAGTATCCCCAAGCCGCAAGGCGGGGAGCGGACACTGGGTATCCCAACGGTGCAGGACCGCCTGATCCAACAAGCCCTTCACCAGGTGCTGAGCCCGACGCTGGAACCGACCTTCTCGGATCACAGCTATGGGTTCCGCCCCGGTCGAAGTGCCCACCAGGCGGTCAAGGCGATGCAGCAACACATCAACGACGGCCACCGCTGGGTGGTCGATCTGGATCTGGCCCAGTTCTTTGACCGGGTCAACCACGATGTGCTGATGAGCCTGCTGGCTTGTCGCATAGCCGACCGGCGGATACTCACCCTGATCCGGCGTTACCTGCAAGCCGGCATGCTCGAAGGAGGACTGGTAAGCCCGAGACGGGAAGGCACGCCGCAAGGCGGCCCCCTGTCGCCCTTGCTCTCTAACGTGCTCCTGACCGAACTGGATCGG
This sequence comes from Marinobacter sp. L-13, assembly GCF_056857715.1. Classification (NCBI taxonomy): domain Bacteria; kingdom Pseudomonadati; phylum Pseudomonadota; class Gammaproteobacteria; order Pseudomonadales; family Marinobacteraceae; genus Marinobacter; species Marinobacter sp. L-13. The sequence continues at coordinate 111,358 of NZ_JBSXNQ010000042.1, read as the reverse complement.
GAGCTGGAGCGGCGGGGACACCGGTTCTGCCGCTATGCGGACGACTGCAACATTTACGTCAGCAGCAAAAGATCCGGCGAACGGGTGATGGCCAGTATTACCCACTTCCTGGAAACGCGCTTGCGCCTGAAGGTGAATACGGTGAAAAGCGCCGTGGACCGCCCCTGGCGTCGGAGCTTTCTGGGTTACAGCGTGAGCTGGCATAAACGTCAGGTCCGGTTGAGAGTCGCGCCCAAAAGCCTGAAGGCCTTCATGGCCAAGCTTCGCCCCCTGCTGAAACGGTCACGGGGACAGTCGTTGACGACCACCATCCGGAACCTGAACCCGGTGCTGAGAGGCTGGGCAAATTACTATCGCCTGACCGCCTCGAAGCGTTCGGTCGAAGCCCTGGATGGCTGGATAAGACGGCGGCTTCGCCTGATCCTGTGGCAGCAGTGGAAGCGGACCCGCACGCGGGCCCGCAACCTGGTACGGCTAGGCTTGACTGAGATAAGGGCTTGGAGGAGCGCGACCAATGGTCGTGGACCCTGGTGGAACAGTGGCGCGACTCATATGAACGCGGCCCTGCCTAAGAGGGTATTCGACCGTCTGTCTCTGGTAAGCTTGCTGGATACGATGACTCGGCTTCAGAGCCGACCATGAACCGCCGTGGTACGGAACCGTATGCCCGGTGGTGTGAGAGGACGGGGGAGGTAACTCCCCCTCCTACTCGATCGGGGAGGGTGAGACTTACTCTTCAAGTTCACCCATTCCGGTAATGTTGAAGCCGCCGTCCACGTACATGATCTCGCCGGTAATACCGGAGGACATATCAGAGCCGAGGAATGCAGCAGCATTACCCACTTCGTCGATGGTGACGTTTCGCCGCAGCGGCGCACGCCTGGCATTTTCGGCCAGCATCTTACGGAAGCTCTTGATGCCAGAGGCGGCCAGGGTCTTGATCGGACCCGCGGAAATGCCATTCACCCGAATGCCGTCCCGGCCCAGGCTGGCGGCCATGTAGCGAACGTTGGCTTCCAGGGAAGCCTTGGCCAGGCCCATCACATTGTAGTTCTGCAGAACCTTCTCGGCGCCGAGGTAGCTCAGGGTAATCAGCGAGCTGCCTTCATGCATCATGCCGCGGGCACCCTTGGCCAGCGCGACAAAGCTGTAGGAGCTGATATCGTGGGCAATGCGGAAGCCATCACGGGTGGTCACGTCGACGTAGTTGCCGTCCAGCTCGTGTCCAGGCGCATAGCCGACAGCATGCACAATGATGTCGATGTTGTCCCAGTGCTTGCCCAGCTCTTTGAAGACGTTTTCAATTTCTTCGTCGCTTGCGACATCGCAGGGGAAAGTCAGCTTGCTTCCCCACTGTTCGGCGAACTTCTCAACCCGTGGCTGAAGTTTTTCATTCTGGTAGGTAAACGCCAGTTCGGCACCCTCGCGGGCGAAGGCCTCGGCGATACCGTAAGCAATGGACAGTTTGCTGGCTACGCCAACGATCAGTGCTTTCTTGCCACTGAGGATTCCCATGGGTCGTTCTCCCTGTGTTCCTGATTTGCGAGCATTATCCCTGAGTGCTCTGGTCGGGGTAACGCTCAAATAGTCGTAGTTGGTTTCTGGTAAAAGAACGCGGCGTTCAGCAGTTCACGGGTGTACTCCGCCTGCGGTGCAGCGAAAATCCTGGCCGCGTCACCATATTCCACGATCCGGCCATGCTGCAGCACCAGTAGCTTATGGCTCAGGGCGCGTACTACAGCCAGGTCATGGCTGATAAAGATATAGCTTAGACCATAACGGGTCTGGATAGCCCTCAACAGCTCAATGACCTGTTTCTGCACGGTGCGGTCCAGGGCGGATGTGGGTTCGTCCAGAATGATCAGATCGGGCTGCAGCACCAGAGCCCGGGCGATGGCAATGCGTTGGCGCTGGCCGCCAGAGAATTCGTGTGGATAACGATGCCGTGCCTCCGGATCAAGGCCAACGTCGGTCAGGGCGCGAATCACTTTGCTGTCGTGTTCGGCTGCGTTTTCCGCGTCGTGGATCTCCAGCCCTTCGCGGACAATTTCGGCAATGGACATTCTGGGACTCAGGCTGCCAAACGGATCCTGAAAGACAATCTGCACGCGCCTTCGCCAGGGCCTGAAATCCTTCTGGTTAAGAAACGCCAGCTCCTCGCCCCCGAGGCGGATACTCCCGGTACTGGCGGTAAGCTTCAGCAGCGCATGGCCGATGGTGGTTTTGCCGCTGCCACTTTCCCCGACGATTCCGAGCGTTTCGCCCCGATTGAGCTGGAAATCGGCGCCCTGCACAGCGTGAAAGGATTCCTTCACCTTGCCCAGAAGGCTCTTTCGTATCGGGAAACGCACGTCCAGTCGCTCAACAGCCAGCAACGGTTCTGCACGTTTATCGAGGGGTAGGGGCGCCTCCGGGGGCTCGGCATCCAGAAGCTTTCGTGTATAGGGGTGTTGTGGGCTGGCAAACAGGGCATCGGTATCAGCCTCTTCCACGAGTTTGCCATGTTCCATGACAGCCACCCGGTCGGCGTACCGCCGAACGATGGTCAGGTCATGGGTAATCAGAAGAATGGCCATACCCAGTTTCTTCTGAAGGTCCCTGAGCAATTCGAGAACCTGTTTCTGGACGGTTACATCCAGTGCCGTCGTGGGTTCGTCCGCGATAAGGAGATCGGGTTCGTTGGCCAGGGCCATGGCGATCATCACCCGCTGCTTTTGCCCCCCCGAAAGTTGGTGGGGATAGGCGCCAAGCTTGCTTTCCGGGTTCTGTATCCCCACGAGTTGCAGCAGCTCCAGACAGCGCTGTTTTGCCTGTGGCCCGCGCATTCCCTTGTGCAGTTCCAGGGTTTCGCCAATCTGCTTTTCCACGGTATGTAGAGGATTAAGGGATGTCATGGGCTCCTGGAATATCATCCCGATCTCCCGGCCGCGGATCTGGCGCATGCGCTTCTCAGTGGCGGCCAGAAGATCTTCGTCACGGTACCGGATCTGCCCGCTGGGGTAGCTGGCGTGCCGCGCATCGAGGAGGCGCAGAATCGACAGTGCCGAAATGGATTTTCCGGAGCCGCTTTCGCCCACCAGTGCGAGGGTCTCGCCTTCACGGATTGCCAGTGACAGGGATTCGACGGCTGGAGGCCCGTGATCAAAACAGATGGAAAGATCGGAAATCTGAAGTAACTGGCTCATATCAGCTCTTCCTCGGATCGAAGGCATCGCGTACGGCTTCACCCACGAACACCAGCAAGGTGAGCATCAGCGACAGCGATACGAAGGCGGATATGCCCAGCCAGGGCGCATGCAGGTTGGCCTTGCCCTGGGCAATCAGTTCCCCCAACGAGGGTGAACCGGAGGGCAGACCAAAGCCCAGGAAATCCAGGGAGGTCAGGCCGGTAATTGCCCCCGTCAGAATGAACGGGAGGAAGGTCAGTGTGGCTACCATGGCATTGGGGAGTATATGCCGGAACATGATTTTGCGGTTGTCCAGACCCAGTGCACGGGCAGCTTTGACGTATTCGAAGTTACGGGCACGCAGGAATTCCGCACGGACCACATCCACCAGCCCCATCCAGCTGAACAGCAGCATGATGCCCAGCAGCCACCAGAAGTTTGGCTGCACAATGCTGGAGAGAATGATCAGCAGATACAGTACCGGCAAGCCGGACCAGACCTCGATAAAGCGCTGGCCCAGCAGATCAATTTTGCCGCCGTAAAAGCCCTGTATGGCGCCGACCACTACGCCGACAATGCAACTGGCGATGGTCAGGGTAAGGCCGAACAGAACCGAAATGCGGAAGCCATAGATCACCCGGGCTGCAACATCCCGGCCCTGATCGTCGGTCCCCAGCCAGTTCTCTGCACTCGGCGGCGCCGGTGACGGAACCTCGAGATCGTAATTGATGGTGTTGTAGCTGAACCGGATCGGTGGCCAGACCATCCACCCGTTGGCGCTTATCTCATCGGCGATAAAGGGATCGCGATAATCGGCTTCCGTGGGCAGGAAACCTCCAAAGGTTTCTTCCGGCACGGATTGGACCACCGGGAAGTAGAGGTCGCCTTTGTAGGACACGACCAGCGGTGAGTCGTTGGCAATGAGCTCGGCGACCAGTGACAGGCCGAACAGGGCGAGAAAGATCCACAAAGACCAGAAACCCCGACGGTTTTTCCGGAAGTTCCGCAGGCGCCGCTGTTGGATCGGAGTCAGAGACCGAAAACTCACGCACCCTCCCGGCTTTCAAAATCGATCCGCGGATCGACCAGGACGTAGGTAATGTCGCTGATCAGCTTCAGGATCAGGCCCATCAAGGTGAATATGTACAGGGTGCCGAAGATCACGGGATAGTCGCGGTTCAGGGCCGCCTCGAAGCCGAGCAGCCCGAGCCCGTCGAGGGAGAAGATCACTTCAATCAGCAGGGAGCCCGTAAAGAACAGAGCGACAAGGACGCCTGGCAGGCTGGCAATCACGATCAGCATGGCATTGCGGAATACGTGGCCATACAGCACTTCTTTCTGGTCCAGACCCTTGGCGCGGGCGGTTACCACGTACTGCTTTCCGATCTCATCCAGGAAGGAATTCTTGGTAAGCAGGGTCAGGGTGGCAAAACCGCCGATCACATTTGCGGTGACGGGCAACGCCAGGTGCCAGAAGTAATCCCCGATTTTCTGGTACCAGGTAAGCTCGTCGAAATTCGAAGAGGTCAGGCCCCGGAGCGGGAACCAGTCAAAATAACTGCCCCCGGCAAACAGCACGATGAGCAGTATCGCGAAGAGGAAGCCCGGAATGGCATAGCCCACCACAATGGCTGAGCTGGTCCAGACATCGAACCTGGAGCCGTCTGTAACGGCTTTCCGGATGCCCAGGGGGATGGAAATAAAATAGATGATCAGCGTCGACCACAGCCCCAGGGAGATCGAAACGGGCATTTTATCGATGATCAGGTCGATGACGCTTTTTTTCCGGAAGAAGGAGTCACCGAAGTTGAAGGTGGCGTAATCGCCAAGCATCTTGAAGAAGCGTTCGTGAGCAGGCTTGTCGAAGCCATACATGACTTCGATTTCTTTCAGAAGCTCATCGGGTATGCCGCGGGAGCCACGCGTGTCGCCGGAAGAGTCGGCTACCTCGCCACCGGTTCCACCACCGGAAGCCCGGGCCAGGGCGCTGCCGCCGTGGCCTTCCATCTCCGCGATAAGCTGCTCAACGGGACCACCGGGGGCCGCCTGCACAATGACAAAGTTGAGCAGCATGATTCCGATCAGCGTGGGGATGATCAGCGCCAGACGCCTGAGTATGTAGATGCCCATTTAGCGGCGTTTTCCTCAGGGCTTCGCCCACCAGTTGTCCAGATCAATGCCGTTTTTCGGCGTCTCGGCTGGACGTTGCAGATGGTTCCAGTAGGCGACACGGTCGCTTCTCAGGTGCCAGTGAGGAATCACATAATAGTGGTGCAGCAGAACCCGGTCCAAGGCGCGAACCCGGTAAACCAGTTCCTCTCGGTTTGGCGCCTGAATGACCATGTTCACAAGCTCGTCGATCACCGGATCGCTCACGCCCATGTAATTCCGTGAGCCTTTGGCATCCACGGTGGATGAATGCCAGTATTCCCGCTGTTCATTGCCCGGGGAATCCGATTGGCCGAACACCTGGGTGATCATATCGAAATCGAATTCCCGCAGGCGCTGGATGTACTGGTTGCTGTCCACGAGGCGTACGGTCACATCGATACCGAGACGGCCGAGGTTGTTCTTGAAAGGCAGAACCACCCGCTCGAAGCTTTTCTGGAACAGCAGGATTTCGAACGCCAGTGGTTCGCCGGTTTCGCCGTGTACCATCTTGCCATCGCGGATGATATACCCGGCGGACTTGAGCAGACCCAGAGCCGTCCTCAGATTCTCGCGGAGGCCCTGCTGGCCTTCGGTGGTGGGTGGCTGGTACTCCTCGGTAAACACATCATCGGGCAACTGATCCCGGTAAGGTTCGAGTATTTCCAGTTCACGGCCGGTGGGGAGACCCGAGGAAGCGAGATCGCTGTTTTCAAAGTAGCTGTCGGTACGGGTGTACTGGTCGAAGAAGAGGTTCTTGTTGGCCCACTGGAAGTCGAAACCATAGGCCAGCGCTTCACGAACCAGCGGGTCGGAAAACACCTTTCTGCGGGTGTTGAAGGCAAAACCCTGCATGCCTGAAGGCCGGTGATGTTCGATGGCTTCCTTGATGATCGTGCCGTCTTCGAACCGCTCCCCAGTGTAGGCTGTGGCCCAGTTCTTTGCAGAAGACTCCAACCGGAAATCGAAACTGCCGGCCTTGAAGCCCTCCAGCGCCACGGTGTCATCGGTGTAGTAGTCGTAGGTGATCTGATCGAAGTTGAAGCGGCCATTCCGGACGCCTAGATCCTGTGCCCAGTAATCGTCAACGCGTTCGTAAGTAATCGACCGGCCTGCTTCGAAGTCACCAATCCGGTAGGGGCCACTGCCCAACGGCGGGTTGAGGCCATTCTTGCCAAATTCTCGATCGGCCCAGTAGTGTTGGGGCAAAATGGGCATCTGGCCGAGGATCAGCGGAAGTTCCCGATTGCTGGTTTCCTTGAAGTCAAAACGTACTCGCTGAGGGCTTTCTATCGTGACTGTTTCGACGTCAGCGTAGTAGTTCCGGAAGAAGGGGTGCCCCTGGGTAGTAAGCGTGTCGAAGGAGAATTTCACATCCTCAGCGGTAATGGCTTCGCCATCGTGGAACCGCGCCTGTTCACGGATATTGAAAACCACATAGCTCCGGTCTTCGGGTGTCTCCAGGGATTCGGCAATCAGGCCGTAGGCCGAAAAGGGCTCATCGTCAGACGACTCAAGGAGTGTGTCATACAGATAGTTGCTGATGCCCGCGGCGGCAACACCCCGGATATCAAAAGGATTGAATGAGTCGAAGCCGTTGGCAACAACCGCCATTTTCAGGGTGCCGCCTTTCGGGGCTTCCGGATTCACGTAATCGAAGTGGCTGAACCCGGCGGGGTATTTGGTGTCCCCGTGCATGGCAATGCCATGGGCTGGCATTGCCTCGTCGGCGACGGAAAAGGGTGAGATAAGCGGTGTGGCAATAAGTGCCAGGGCTGATAAAAACGACGTAAGGGATGAGGCTTTCCGTGTTCTTGTCATAAGTCTCGCACGTCAGGGACTGTTTCGGATATCAACGTAGAGTACCAGACTTTGCCCGGGTTGCAGATAACGGGCGGTATTCAGATCGTTCCAGCTTGCGATGTCCCGCACATTCACGGAAAACCTGCTGGCAATCCGGGCAAGGGAGTCGCCTTTGCGCACCCGGTAGCCTACTTTCCGAACCATAGCCTTGCCACGGCCACTGTTGGCTGCCACAACCGTCGGCTGACTGGTTTTGGACCAGATGACCAGTTCCTTGCCGGGTATCAGCGGATCGCCCGGCGCCATACCGTTCCAGGCAGCAACTTCACGTACGGACACCCGGTGCTCGCGGGCAATGTCCCAGAAGGTGTCGCCCTTGCGCACCGTGTAACGAACCTTGTTACCGTCCCGCTTACGCTCCTGTTTGCGCTCAAGGCGCTGGGAGGCGCTCAGGGCGTAAGCATCGCTGCCCTTGGAAGCAAAGGGAATCATCAGGCGCTGGCCAATTCGTATCAGGTCGCTGTCCAGATTGTTGACCTGCTGCAGCACTGACGGCGTTGTGGAGAACTTGCGGGAGATCGAATTGAGACTGTCTCCGGATTTGACTTCGTAGTTGCGCCAGGACACCCGTTGATTGGCTGGAATTTCAGCCAGGGCGGCACGGAACGTCTCCGCATTCCCAACCGGAACGAGCAACCGGTGAGGTCCATCCGGCGAAGTTGCCCAGCGATTGTAGGAGGGGTTCAGGAGGTAGATCTCGTCGACATCTACTCCGGCCAGTTCTGCCGCCTGGGCAAGGTCGAGCTGGGAGCCGGTATCAACAACTTCGAAGTAGGGTTCGTCTTTCAGCGATGGCAGTTCGATGCCATAGGCCTCGGGATTGTCGAATATTTTCGCCAGAGCAATCAGTTTGGGGACGTAGTGTCTGGTCTCCCGGGGCAGGTGAAGAGACCAGAAGTCTGTCGGCTTGTTGGCGTTCCGGTTGCGGCGCATGGCGCTGGAAACCGTGCCGCCGCCGCTGTTGTAGGCGGCAAGGGCGAGCGTGTGGTCGCCATCAAACCGGTTTGCGAGGCGCTCGAGATAGGTCAGGGCAGCGTCGGTTGCGGCGATGACGTCACGACGGTCATCGTGCCACCAGCTCTGTGTCAGGCCAAAGTATTTGCCCGTGGAGGGAATGAATTGCCAGAGACCGGCCGCGCGCCCATGGGAGTAGGCAAACGGATCGAACGCGCTTTCAACAACGGGGAGCAGAGCATATTCGGCAGGCAAGCCCCGCTTTTCGGTCTCGTTGACGATATAGTGAAGGTAGCGACTGCCGCGTTCCACAACCCGGTCAATGTAGCCGGGATGTCGGGCATACCAGTTCAACTGGTCCCGAACTCGTTCATTGTCGATATCGTGATCCAGAACAAATCCTGAGCGCAGTCTTGCCCACAGATCTTGCTCAACTGCCTCCGCCTCAACGGTTTTCTGAACCGGATTGTCGAGCTTCTCCCGGGCATCCCTGGCAGCATCCTTCAATTCCGGAGCAATAGCTTCGTCCAGCGGCTCGTCGCGGGCAGCGTCACGGTTTTCTCCGGTCTCGACAGCTTTCTTGAGCCCTTCATCGCCCGCGGCGACCGTAACTTCCTGTGTGTTCAGCGGGCTTTGCTCTCCCTGGCTGATCAGGCTGGTGCAGCCACTCGCGAGGGCTCCGGCGAAAAACAAAAACGACAATCGTCTGGCCGACATAACAGCATCCGGGTTCAGGTTGAGGCCGGATTCAGCATCTGAAACTCCGGCATATTGAACAATTTACGGTCACAATTTTGAAATGATTCTATGGGACCGATTAAAAAGGGGTCAAGAAACCTCTCGTTACGGCTCTGAGAGGATTTGTTAAGTGCGTATCACCAGGCGTCAGAAATTATCCTTGCCGTGGCGAATGGCCGCAAAAATGGCATTCTCGGAATCGGCGGGCAGGCCGCGGCTTGAGCAATAGGCCCGTGCCGAGTCCACTACCGCCGGATCATCCCACCGCAGAAACGGATTGAGCCGTTTCTCGTTCTCGAGGATTGAAGGAACCGTCGGTTTTCCTGCATCGCGGGCGGCCTGACATTCCTGCTCGAACGTCCGGAGACCTTCGTCTTCCGGCAACCAGCTGCGGGCAAAGCGCAGGTTCGCGAGGGTGTACTCGTGGGCGCAGTAAACGGCGGTCTTGCCAGGCAGCGCCCGGAGGGTCTGAAGAGACTGACGCATCTGCTCCGGTGAGCCCTCGAACAGACGTCCGCATCCGCAGACAAAAAGGGTATCGCCACAGAAGAGAACCGGCCGACCATTTACCTCGACGTCGGTGAAGTAGGCAATATGATCGAGAGTATGGCCGGGAACGCCCAGGACCTGGAAGGTGATATCTTCCCAGATCACCTCGTCACCGGGATGAACCAGGTTGGTACTGCCTTTGTAGGGCGAATCCGCGGGGCCCGTTACCCTGCAATCCGGAAAACGGGAGAGCAATTCTTTGACACCGCCGACATGGTCCGGATGATGGTGGGTCACCAGAATGGTATCCAGGGTCAGTCCGTTCTCGGCCAGATGGTCCAGGACCGGTTGGGCCTGGCCCGGGTCCACGATCAGCGCCTTGTCGCTGGCGGTGTCGGAAAGGCACCAGATATAGTTGTCACTGAAGGCGGGTATGGCGGAAATGGTCAGCATAGGGCCCCACATGTGCTTATCGAATGTGACTGATATGATAGAGCATTAAATACAAGGCCCCAACCATGGGAAAGGGCTTCCTGGAGTGGCGCATTGGTGAGTGAATCCGAGGCAGTTGATTATTCCGCCAGACATGAGAGCTTTGAGCGCTGGTTCCAGACCCCGCTTGGTCGGGCACTGTTGGCCGACCAGAGACGCTTTGTCGACGCCGAGCTACAGCGTCTGACAGGCGCCAGGCAGTTGCAGGTGGGGATCAGCCATCGGCTGCCATTGGCTACCGGCACGGATTTTTCCCAGAAGATCATGACAGCGCCAAGATGGTATCCCCATATTCCGGATGGAGTCGCCATCTGCGATGCCGACGAGCTGGCCTTTCCCGGTGACTCGATGGATCTTGTCGTGCTGCATCACACGGCCGATTTCTCTCCTTACCCTCACCAGGTGATTCGCGAGGCGGCGCGCGTGCTCCGGGGAGAGGGCACGATGGCGCTGTTTGGTTTTAACCCTCTGAGCCTCTGGGGCGCGCGCAAACTGATCTCCAGGAGCAGCGAGGGCCCGTGGGGCGGTCGCTTCCTCTTGCGCGGACGCATGGAAGACTGGCTGCACTTGCTGGGCTTTAATGTCGAAGCGTCGATTACCCGGTTTTTCAGGCCACCACTGCAGCGCAGTGGTCGCAAGCCGACGAGCCGGATTGACAACCGTTTGTCCGGAAATCGACTCCTGCCAGTAGGCGCCTATTACTGTATCCTTGCCAAAAAACGCGTCCACGCCCGGTTGCCAAGGCGCCCCGTCTGGCGCCAAAGCAAGGTGATTGCCCTGCCGGGCACCGGTACCGTTGGCGCCTCCCGAGGTTGCAGCCGCAGTGGCTCGCCGATTAACAGACCGAAGTGAATCACCGAAAATTAAATCAGGAGGCTGAATGGCCGGCAAGGTAACCCTCTATACGGATGGCGCCTGCAAAGGCAACCCCGGGCCCGGCGGCTGGGGCGTGGTTTTGCGCTATGGCGACAATCGAAAGACCCTGCACGGCGGGGAGGCGAATACCACGAACAACCGCATGGAATTAATGGCAGCCATCCGTGGTCTGGAGGCCCTGAAGCGCCCGTGCGAGGTGGAGCTGTTTACGGATTCGCAGTACGTGCGCAAAGGCATTACGGAATGGATGGCAGGCTGGAAGCGGAACGGCTGGAAGACCTCCGCGAAAAAGCCCGTGAAGAACGAAGATCTCTGGCGCGAGCTGGATGCCGAAGTGGCCCGGCACCAGATTAACTGGCACTGGGTAAAAGGGCACTCTGGTGTTCCTGACAATGAACTGGCGGATGAACTGGCCAATCGCGGTGTCGACGAGCTTTCCGGCGCATAGATTCAGAGCGCATAAATACAGTTAACCAGGTACAGGCAATGAGACAGATCGTACTGGATACAGAAACCACGGGTATCGACCCGGCAGAAGGTCACCGGATCATCGAGATCGGTTGTGTTGAATTGATGGAGCGCCAGCTCACCGGCCGCAACTACCATGTCTATATCAACCCGGACCGGGAAGTAGAGGCTGAGGCGATCACTGTTCACGGCATCACCAACGAGTTCCTTGCCGACAAACCCCGTTTCGCGGAAATCGCCGATGAGTTCTTCGAGTTCATCAAGGGCGCCGAGCTGGTTATCCATAACGCTGCGTTCGACGTCGGCTTCATGGACTCGGAATTCGCCCGTCTCAAGCCGGTACGGAAAACCGCGGACCACTGCGGAATCGTGGACTCGCTCGCTATCGCAAGGGCCCGTCACCCGGGGCAGAAGAACAACCTTGATGCGCTCTGCAAGCGCTACGGTGTGGACAACAGCAACCGTGACCTCCACGGCGCGTTGCTGGATGCGGAGATCCTGGCCGATGTTTACCTCCTGCTTACCGGTGGCCAGACCGCGCTGTCACTGGATGCCGGATCCGAGAACGGTGGCGGTAACGGCGGAATTCGAAGGCTGCCTGCTGACAGAGCGCCCCTGTCGGTGGTTCGTGCCTCTAGTTCAGAGGCCGAAGCCCACGAAGAGTTCATGTCCCTGCTCGAAAAACAGGCGGGCGAAACTGTGTGGGGTAAACTCCGGAGCCCGGAATGAGAACTGGGTCGGGCTGTACCAAATGTTACATTCCGCCTTTCTTGAGGTACTTGAGTTTTATGTTATAAGTAATGATAAGTTCGCCAGTTTTTTGCGAACTGGCTTTGGCCGGAAAAGGGGTTAGCCGGCCCAGAACAAAAAGGCCTGGTACGCGACAGCCGGACCAGTGACCACCAAAGAGGATGCGGTAGTCTCCGCAACATTAACGGGAAGCGTTTATGGTTCAGTCGTCTCTCGCGACGAAATCGCAGTCGTTTGATCTGGTCAAAAGTGAAATAGAGCAGACCATCAAGCAGGCAGAATCCAGCCTTGAACGCTTTCAGGAAAACCGCGAAAGGGGTGAGGATCTCCAGAACTGTGTTGATTTCATCAACCAGTTGCGGGGCATTTTTATTCTGGTGGAGCTGCGGGGCGGAACCCTGCTGTGCCAGGAAGCAGTAACTATGGCCAACGACGTTCCCGTTGGCGCTAATGACGACAAAAACATCCTCCTTACTACCCTCAATAGCGCTCTGTTCATTCTTCGGCGCTATGTCGAGTACTATCATCAGCAGCGGGAAGATCATCCCGAGCTGTTGCTTCCCGTGATCAATGACCTCCGAGAGGCCCGCCGGGAAAAACCCTATCCCGAATCCTGTTTTTTTGATGTCGATGTCAAAGAGAGGCCGGATTTTTGTGCCGGTTTGTCATTGCAGCCGTTTGAAGGCAATGAGGCGGATTACGAAGTCATGGCGCGTCGCATGCGCCTGACCTTCCAGGTTGCGCTTTTGGGAATTCTTCGCGACCGGAACGATGTGGTAAACAAGAAATTGATTGGCCGCGCTTCGAGAGGACTTGCCCGCCTTTGCCAGGGCGCACCTATGGGGCAGATGTGGTGCCTTGTCGGCATTGTTGCGGACACCATGCTTGATCGCGCTATGGTCTTTAACAAGGCCCGCAAGCGCATGTTCATGCGGATCGAGAAGTACGCCCGGGAAGTGGTGTACGTGGGCAAGGTTGCCACGGGTAAAGACGCGCCGGATTCGCTGATTCGGGATCTGGTCTATCTGCTGTACCGCAGCGGGTCTGCTAACCCTGAAGTTACCGAGGTGTTATCCGCTTACCATCTCGCGCCGGCGGATTTTCCGGATTCCATGCTGGAAGCCCATGCGAGCAGGTTGTACGGTCCTGGCAGTGATGTCCTTAAATCCCTTTCGGAAGCCCTTCAGGATGAACTGAACCAGTTGAAGGACAAGCTGGACATCATTGAACGCGGTATCGAGCCGGATCTGGCGGAGCTGTCTTCGATTGCCGATGCCCTCGAACGACTGGCCAACACTTTGGTGATGCTTGACCTGAACAAGCTGGCGGGCGTTTCAAGAGAAGAGGCGAGCAAGCTTCGGGGTTGGGAAGCAGAATCTCGCTTGCCCGGTGATGATGAACTGTATCGACTCGCCGATTCCGTCCTGGGAATCGAAGACGCCGTCATGCAGATCGTGACCCGCGGCATCACGTCGGAAACCGACGCGTTGGCCGGTGGTGAACGCAAGCGGGAGGAGTCTGTCTACCTCCGTGAGGCGCTCTATGTCGTGGCTGACGAAGCCCGTGGGGCATTGACCCTGGCAAAGCGTGCAATCACCGCTTTTATCGAATCCGACTACGACAAACTGCATCTTGCCAATCTGCCTGCAACCCTGCACAGCATCTGGGGTGGCCTGCAAATGGTGAATGATCCCGGAGCCGCCGGGGTTCTTGAGCGGGTTGCGGCTTCAATCCAGGAGCGCTTGCTGGATGCGAAGGAAGCGCCAGCCGCCCAGGTGCTCGAGGCGCTGGCGGACGCTCTGACTTCGCTGGAGTACTACATCGAGAGTATTGGCAAAAGCGAAGACCGCAACGTAGATCTACTGAAACTGGCTGAATCGTCGCTGGACGATGTAGGTTTGTAGTTCCATGTCCCACACGCTCGCTATCATTGTACTGGCCGCTGCCGGCGCTGTGATGGTTATAGCGGGCCTGCTGTTTTTCAGGCACCCCCGATGGTTGCTCACCTGGATTAAAGGAACGGCGGTTTTCGGTGTCATTCTGGCCGGTTTATATGTCCTCGTGATTGCGGTAAATCTGAGCAGCTATCATTCACTGGTAGGCTTGCAGACCGCGGCAAGCATCTCCACCCAGAGACAGGCCGAACAGATCTGGCAGGTTTCCCTCCAGAGTCAGGATGGGTTGTCTGTGGTGAGAACGCTGCAGGGCGATCAATGGCAGATGGACGCCAGGATTCTCCGTTTTACCGGCCCCTTCCGTTGGCTTGATATCGCTCCCGGTTACCGGCTCGAGCAATTGAGCGGGCGTTACACGTCGCTTGAGCAGGAGCGGTCGGCTCCGAGGACTTCCATAGGCCTCGCTGAAGGCATCTGGCCTGATCTCTGGCAGTGGGACCGTCAATTCAACTTGCCGTTTGTGGAGGCCGTGGACGGAAGCATGACGTTCATGCCAATGCGGGATGGGGCTGTTTTCGAGGTAAAGCTATCCTCTTCGGGTCTGGTTGCTGTTCCGGTAAACGAGCAGGCGAGGGAAGCCGTGCAGTTCTGGAATCAATAGATTCTCGGGCATAAAAAAAGCCTGCGTCGAGACGCAGGCTTTTTTGTGCTTGACGGGGGGCAATCAGCCCATCTTGAACAGTTCGCCCAATTTGGTTGCCAGCATCATATCGCCTTCGGCGCGCAGTTGACCTGCCATGAATGCCTGCATGCCGTCGGTCTCGCCTGAAACGATGCCCTGCAGGGTTTCGGAGTTCATGATCAGGGTAACGGATGGATCGTCATGGGCGCCTTCGTGCATTTTGCAGGTGCCGTCATTAATAACGAGGTGGTAGGTCTTGTCGTCCTCGATGTCGAACTGGAATACCAGGTCCAGGCCTTGAGCTGCGTCTGCGTTGAAATTCTGTTCGAGTTGTTCAAATACCTGAGCTACAGACATTGTTTTACCCTTTTGATGGTTGTCTAGTCATGATCACGACGGCTTGATGTCCCTGGCTGCACGAGCCTGATCGGGTGCCCGGGTAGAGCCGACCTCGCAATCCGACTTTATGGTGAGTGGTCGGCCCTGTCAAGATCGATCGAACGCTTGTTTTAATTTTTTTGCTCTCCTTATCACCATAAATTCGGTAAGTTACACTCTTGTTCCCGCACACTGAGTTGGAGAAGCACTTTGGAGTTCCTGACAGAATACGGTTTGTTTTTGGCCAAGATCGTTACTTTCGTGGTGGCGGCCCTGGTAGTGATCTCTGTCATCATGTCCGCGGCCCAGAAGGATCGGGGCGATCATGAGGGCGAGGGAGAACTCAAGATCCGGAAACTCAACGAGAAATACGAAAAGCTGCGTGAATCGATTCAGTCACGGCTGATGTCTGATCACCAAAGAAAGGTGTTCCAGAAGGCCCGGAAAAAGGCTCAGAAGGCGGAGAAGAAAGCGGCCAAGGCCGCGAAGAATACCGATGAGCAGGATGACAGTCGTGGTCGCGTCTATGTTCTGGATTTCGACGGCGATATCAAAGCCAGCGACACAGATCCGCTTCGCAGGGCAATTACTGCGGTGCTGAGTATTGCCGATCCGGAAAAAGACGAAGTGGTTATCCGCCTCGAAAGCGGTGGTGGGCTGGTTCATTCCTATGGCCTTGCGGCCGCCCAGCTGGACCGGATTCGCAGCAAGGGTCTTCGCCTCACCGCCTGCGTTGACAAGGTGGCGGCCAGTGGAGGCTACATGATGGCCTGCGTCGCAGACAGGATCGTTGCTTCGCCCTTTGCCATCCTGGGCTCGATCGGTGTGGTTGCCCAGCTTCCGAATTTCCATCGTTTCCTCAAGAAGAACGACGTGGACTTCGAGGTGCTCACCGCTGGAGAGCACAAACGCACCATGACTATATTTGGTGAAAACACCGATAAAGGCCGACAGAAATTTCTGGAAGATCTTGAAGACACTCACGGTCTTTTCAAAGAGTATGTCAGCGAACGCCGGCCGGACCTGGACATTGCAGCCGTTGCCAATGGAGATATCTGGTTCGGCAAGCGAGCGCTCGAAGTGAAACTGATCGACGAGATCAAGACCTCCGACGAATATCTCATTGAAGCCTGCGACCGGGCAGACGTAGTCTCAGTGGCATATCAGCGCAAGCGGACCCTTCCGGAAAAACTCGGATTGGCCACCAGTTCGGCGCTTGAACACACTGTCTGGAAAGTCCTGGGCGCCTTCCGCAACCAGAAGTTCCAGTAGACCACCGAAAGCGGAGAAGAATGATGACCACCAATTCCGAATTCAAGGCCTGGCGCGTTGAAGAGCAGAACGGCGAGTATGTCGGTGCGGAGAAATCTTTGAGTACTGCCGACCTTCCTGATGGTGACGTCCTGATACGGGTAAGCCACTCTTCTCTCAACTACAAGGATGCGCTGTCGGCTTCCGGCAATAAGGGCGTTACCCGTTCCTTTCCCCATACCCCGGGTATTGATGCAGCAGGAGAGGTCGTCGATTCCGCCACTGGCAACCCCTCGAACGGCAGTCCGGTTATCGTGACCGGGTACGACCTGGGCATGAATACAGACGGCGGTTTTGGCGAATACATCCGCGTACCTGCCGCCTGGTGTGTTCCCATGCCGGAAGGATGGAACGCTCGTACCGCTATGATCTATGGCACCGCCGGCCTCACCGCCGGTCTCTGTGTTCAGAAGCTTCTGACTATGGGCGCCAAGCCGGAGCAGGGCAAAGTCGCTGTTTCAGGAGCCTCCGGTGCCGTTGGCACCGTTGCGGTGGAACTGCTTGCCAAACTTGGGTTCGACGTCGTCGCCATAAGCGGCAAGGCCGACCATGCAGACGATCTCAAAGCTCTTGGGGCTAAAGAAGTTGTGGGTCGTGAAACCCTGGCCGAGGATAAGAAACCCCTCGTTAAACCGGCAGTTGCGAACGCTGTCGATACGGTGGGTGGTAGCCCATTGGCCGAACTGCTCAAGCAGATCAAGCCTGGTGGCTCAGTATCCTGTTGTGGTCTCGTAGCCGGTCCGGGCCTTCAGACCACCGTGCTGCCGTTTATCCTGCGAGGCGTGAATCTGCTGGGTGTCGATTCGGTAGAGATTCCCCTGCCAGAGAAAGAAGCGGTATGGAAGAAATTCGCCGGGGAGTGGGCGTGTCCGAAGACCGAAGCGTCTGCCCGGGATATCGGTCGCAGTGAGCTGGATGGGGCGCTGAAGGCGTTCTTGAAAGGTGAATCAGCCGGCAAGATTGTCCTGGATCACTCTAAATAAGAAGCGACTCCAACCGATAAGATGGAATAGAAGAGAGGGAAAAGCCCCTCTCTTCGTACTCTAAAGCTTCATAACTAGGAGGCCCGACGCCGGAACAGCGGGATCTCCGTATCGGTCGCGGCCTGGTAGCCCTGGCTGAAGAAGTTCAGGCACCGCGCAGCTTTGTTGATGTCCTTGTCAGCCCGAAGGACATAAGCATCGAATCCGCAGCGCTTCATGAACTGCAGCTGATCCAGCAACACGTCTCCAATCGCCCGAAGCTCATTCTTGTAGCCGAAACGTTCACGCAGTAGCCGGCCAATGCTGTAACCACGCCCGTCACTGAACTTCGGAAAATTCACAGCAATTACCGGCAGTTCGTTCACCCGACCGTCCAGAATCTCCGGCTCGTCGTGGCTGTCGAACCACACGCCAATCTCCTGCCGTCCGGTAAAATGCTCATAGCCTGCCAGCCAGAGATCCGCAGGGATTAACGCCGGCTGGTCGGCCGGAATATCCAGCGATTCGCCCTCGGCGGGGCGGGGCACCACTACCCAGTTGTCCTGGCGGATGCTGCCATCCGGAGAAATAACGTTAGGCATAAACCCGCTCCTTGAATGGATCAATTCCTACGCGGCGATAGGTGTCGAGGAAGGTTTCCTCTTCCGTGCGCTTGTCCACGTAGACATCAATGATCTTTGAAATCACCTTGGGCATCTCATCCCGTGCAAAGGAAGGCCCCAGAATCTTGCCGATTGAGGCATCATGATGGGACGACCCGCCCAGACTGATTTGATAGAACTCCTGGCCTTTCTTGTCGACACCGAGAACACCAATGTTGCCGACGTGGTGGTGGCCGCAGGCATTCATGCAGCCGGAAATGTTCAGATCGATATTGCCCAGGTCGTACAGATAATCCAGATCATCGAACTGCCGCTGGATGGCCTCGGCCACCGGGATGGACTTGGCATTGGCCAGGGCGCAGTAATCACCGCCGGGGCAGCAGATAACATCAGTCAGGGTGTTCAGGTTCGCGGTACCGAAACCCATGGGCGTAATCGCCTGCCACAGTTCAAACAGCCGATCCTGGCGCACATCGGCCAGCACCACGTTCTGTTGGTGAGTGACCCGGATTTCACCGAAGCTGAACTCGTCTGCCAGATCGGCAATCTGTTCAAGCTGCTTGTCACTGACATCGCCAGGAGGAGTGCCGGTTTTCTTCATCGTCAGGGAGACGATGGCATAGCCTGCCTTCTTGTGGGTGTCCACGTTGTGGGTCAGCCACTGGTCAAAGCCCCGGTTCTCAAACCGCTGGCTGGCCAGCAGGTCCGTGGCATTGTCGATAGCTGCGTAATCCGGTTCGGTAAAGTAGCCCTGGATACGTTGAATCGCCTCGGGCGTCAGCCGGGTCGGGGATTCCTTGATATGCTGCCACTCTGCTTCCACCTTTTCAGCAAAGCCCTCAGGGGTCAGAGCCTTCACCAGAATCTTGATCCGGGCCTTGAACTTGTTGTCGCGCCGACCGTATCGGTTATAGACGCGAAGCACGGCCTCCAGGTAGGTCAACAGATCCAGTTCCGGCAGGAAATCGCGAATTACCGGCCCGACCATGGGCGTACGGCCAAGACCACCGCCCACGTGTACCCGGAAACCGAGATCGCCGGCCTCGTTGCGTACCATCTGAAGCCCGATGTCGTGCACCTGGATGGCGGCTCGATCGGTTTGCTCGGACGCGTTTACGGCAACCTTGAATTTCCGCGGCAGGAAGGCAAATTCCGGATGGAACGTGGACCACTGGCGAATGATTTCGCAGTAGGGCCGCGGATCCGCAATCTCGTCCGACTGAACACCGGAGAACTGGTCTGTGGTGGTATTACGAATGCAGTTGCCGCTGGTCTGGTTGGCGTGCATTTCCACTTCAGCGAGTTCTGCAAGAATGTCGGGAACGTCTTCCAGCGCCGGCCAGTTAAGCTGCACATTTTGGCGAGTGGTGAAGTGCGCATAGCCTTTGTCGTAGTCCCGGGTGATTCGCGCAAGCCGGCGAAGCTGGTCTGAGCGCATCATGCCGTAAGGAACACAGATCCTGAGCATGGGGGCAAGACGCTGAACGTACAGGCCGTTCTGCAGGCGAAGGGGAAGAAACTCGTCTTCAGCCAATTCTCCGGCCAGCGCTCTTTCTGTCTGGTCACGGAACTGGGCAACCCTCTCGGCAGCCATTTGCCGATCGTGTTCATCATATACGTACATAGTGGGAAGATCCTGCTTGAAAGCGACATATCCAGGCCGACGGCCTTATATCTGACGGGAAGGATAACAGCGGGTTTTTATTCTTAAAATGATTATTTCAAAATATGTTTATCGACTCAGGCGATAAGCAGAAGGAACAAGGGACTGGACGAATATCAATTAACTGCTTAACTTGGAGGATGACGTTAGCAGTGTGCGCTGCTGCCGTGATAACAAGAAAAACACGAGACAAAAACTCGGAAAGAGGAACAGACATGAAAAAGACCGCACGTTCTGACAGTCAGGCCGATGCCGTTGCCGCAGTTCTGCTGGTGGTTCTTGCCGTGGCTTTCGCGGTGGTCTGGGTAGCTGGCCAGTAGTCTACTGGCTCGCCAGGACCAGATTTACAATAACGATCAGGCCTACAACAAAGCTGGCTGTGAACAGAATGCCGGCAATGATGTAAGGCCAGGGGCTATGGCTTGAAAAGTCCTCTTCCCGGCGCTTGTCGGACTGAACTCCGAACGCGCCTGCGAGTATGCTTTGCATGACTTTCAATACGCCAGGTCCACGCGGCTTTTTTTCGTCCCGTTTTTCCGCTTCTGAAGATTCAGTCATACATCCGCCCCTGATCTGTGCTTCACCCGAAGCTTACTCTGCCGGATCGTACGCCAGGCTTGGCGCAAGCCAGCGTTCTGCCTCGGCCTTGGAAATGCCTTTGCGTTCAGCATAGTCCTCAACCTGGTCAGCGCCAATTTTCCCTACCGCAAAATACTTGGATTCCGGATGCGCAAAGTACCAGCCGGAGACGGCAGCGGTCGGGAACATGGCAAAGTGCTCGGTCAACTCAATGCCTGCAGTATCAGTGGCCTCAAGCAAATTGAACAAGGTTGCCTTCTCCGTGTGGTCCGGGCACGCCGGGTAGCCGGGTGCCGGACGTATTCCGCGGTACCTTTCCTTGATCAGGTCATCGTTGGCCAGCTTTTCATCAGCGGCATAGCCCCAGAACTCCTGGCGAACCCGCTCGTGCATCCGCTCGGCGAAAGCTTCTGCCAGGCGGTCGGCCAACGCCTTCACCATAATCGCGTTATAGTCGTCGTTGGCATCTTTGAACTCTACCGAGAATTCTTCTGCACCAATGCCGGTGGTGACCGCGAAACCGCCCACGTAGTCCACCGTCCCGGAGCCTTCAGGCGCGACAAAATCCGACAGCGCCATCATGGGTTTGCCCGGTGCCTTTTCATCCTGCTGACGGAGGTGGTGCAGAGTAGTCAGCTCCTCGGTGCAGGATTCGTCCGTGTAAAGCACAACATCGTCACCGCGGCGGTTGGCTGGCCAGAAACCGATGACGCCACGGGCAGAGACCCGCTTTTCATCAATCATCCGGTGCAGAATCTTCTGGGCATCGTCAAAGAGGTGGCGGGCAGCCTCGCCACGCTTCGGGTCATCAAAAATGGCCGGGTACTTGCCAGAAATATCCCAGGACATGAAGAACGGCGTCCAGTCGATGTAGTCCACCAGCTCGTTGAGGTCATATTCCTCGAACACCCGGATGCCGGTGAAAGCCGGCTTTGGAGGCTGGTAGCCTTCGAAGGAGATGTCGGGGGCGCGATCACGAGCTTCCTTCAGGGAAACCAGCTTGGTGCGGTCACCCCGGTTCTTGCGGCGCTCGCGGATTTCGTCATATTCAGTTCGGGCGGCTTCCACAAACTCGGGCTTCGCATTCTTGCTCAGAAGCTGGGATGCGACGTTCACGCAGCGGGATGCGTCCGACACGTACAGCGCGATGTCGTTCTTGTACTGGGGCTCGATTTTTACCGCGGTATGCGCCTTGGAAGTTGTTGCGCCACCGATCATCAGCGGAATGTTGAAATCGAGTCGTTGCATCTCGCGAGCCACGTGGACCATTTCGTCCAGAGACGGTGTAATCAGACCGCTCAGACCAATAAGGTCGACATCGTGTTCTTTTGCAGCAGCGAGGATCTTGTCGCAGGGCACCATCACACCCAGGTCAATCACCTCATAGTTGTTGCATTGCAGGACCACTCCCACGATGTTCTTGCCGATATCATGGACATCGCCCTTTACCGTGGCCATCAGGATCTTGCCCTTGGCTTTCTGGTCTTCCGTTTTCTCCGCTTCGATGTAGGGAATCAGGTGTGCAACAGCCTGTTTCATGACGCGGGCGCTTTTGACCACCTGGGGCAGGAACATCTTGCCATCGCCGAAGAGGTCTCCGACCACGTTCATGCCATCCATCAATGGGCCTTCAATGACCTCAATGGGATGTGTGGCTCTCTGGCGGCAGGCTTCGGTATCGTCCACGATATAGGTGGTAATGCCTTTGACCAGTGCATGTTCCAGGCGCTTCTCCACCGGCCATTCACGCCAGGCCAGGTCTTCCTCCTGGGTTTTGCCGCCTTTGCCTTTGTAGCGTTCGGCGATCTCAAGGAGCCGGTCGGTGGAATCATCACGGCGGTTCAGGACAACGTCTTCGACCAGCTCTTTCAGTTCCGGTTCGATCTCGTCGTAGATCACCAGCTGGCCGGGGTTCACGATCCCCATGTTCATGCCAGCCTTGATGGCGTGGTAGAGGAAGACCGAATGAATGGCCTCCCGGACCACGTCATTGCCCCGGAACGAGAAGGATACGTTGCTCACACCACCGGAAATGGAGGCATGGGGCAGGTTTTCGCGAATCCAGCGAGTGGCGTTAATGAAGTCCACTGCGTAGTTGTTGTGCTCTTCGATGCCGGTGGCAATGGCGAAGATGTTCGGGTCGAAGATGATATCGGCCGGGTTGAAGCCAATTCCGGTCAGAACATCGTAGGAGCGTTTGCAGATTTCGGTTTTGCGCTCATAGGTATCGGCCTGACCCTGTTCATCGAACGCCATGACCACCACGGCCGCGCCGTAGCGCATGCAGTCTCTGGCGCGCTTGATGAACTCCTCTTCGCCCTCCTTGAGACTGATGGAGTTCACCACCGCCTTGCCCTGGATGCAGCGCAGGCCGGCTTCGATGACATCCCACTTGGAGGAGTCGATCATGATCGGCACCCGGGAGATATCCGGCTCGGAGGCTACAAGATTCAGGAAGGTGACCATCACCTCCTTCGACTCCAGCATGCCCTCATCCATGTTGATGTCGATAATCTGGGCACCGTTTTCAACCTGGTCCCGGGCAACGCTGAGGGCTTCTTCGTACTGCTCTTCCTTGATAAGACGCAGGAAGCGCTTGGAGCCGGTAACGTTGGTTCGCTCGCCCACGTTAATGAACAGAACGTTGTCGTCACCGGTGAACGGCTCGAGGCCGGACAGGCGCAATGCCTTCGGGCGCTCGGGGATCTTCCGGGGTGGGTACTTGGCGACTGCCTGGGCAATGGCTTCGATGTGATCCGGGCGGGAGCCACAGCAGCCACCGATGATGTTGAGGAAGCCGTCACGGGCGAAGCCCTCGATAATCTCGGCCATTTCCTCGGGCGTCTGGTCGTATTCGCCGAACTCGTTGGGCAGGCCGGCGTTCGGGTGGGCGCTGACATAGGTTTCTGCCTTGGCCGACAGCTCTTCTACATAAGGGCGCAGGGCATCCGCACCCAGCGCACAGTTCAGGCCAACGGAAATGGGTTTGGCGTGCGCCACGGAGTTCCAGAAGGCTTCGGTGGTCTGGCCGGAGAGTGTGCGCCCGGATGCATCAGTAATGGTGCCGGAAATCATGATCGGCAGGGTGATACCACTGTCTTCAAAATACTGCTGGGTCGCGTAGATTGCCGCCTTGGCGTTGAGGGTGTCGAAAATGGTTTCGATCAGGATCAGGTCGCAACCGCCTTCAACGAGGCCTTCGACCGCCTCGTAATAGTTGTCGACCAGGGTCTGGAAGTCGACGTTCCGGTAACCCGGGTTGTTCACATCCGGGGAAATGGAGGCCGTGCGGGAGGTAGGGCCAACGGCACCGGCCACAAAGCGGGGCTTTTCCGGGTTCTTCGCGGTGTATTCATCAGCGATCTGCCGGGCCAACTGGGCGGCAGCCACGTTGAGCTCTTTGGCAATCGCCTCCAGCCCGTAATCCGCCTGGGAGAGCTGGGTGGAGTTAAAGGTATTGGTCTCGATAATATCCGCGCCAGCGTCCAGGTAGTCCGCGTGGATATTGCGGAGCAGTGCGGGTTGGGTCAGGTTCAGCAGGTCGTTGTTGCCCTGGACCTCCCGCTCGTAGTCTGCAAACCGATCACCCCGGAACGCTTGCTCGTCCAGCTTCAAATTCTGGATCATGGTGCCCATGCCGCCATCAAGGATCACAATGCGTTCTTGCAGGGCCTTCTGGAGCTGGTCGAGACGGGTGGTGCGATCGGTCATAGGATTACTTCCGGATGTCGTTATTAACGCTGTATTAATTTCAATGGCGCGGGATCATAGCAAAAATGCCTGAGCCAGTCTTAGTACGAATGACGATTATCAATTGCCTTGCGCAGATGCCCGCCAATACGGGAAACTCATTACCCTGGTAAAGCCCGACTATTTTACTTGGTCTTTCATGTTCCCGCGAACTCCCTTAAAATGAACTCAAACTTTCAAACGGGTTGAAAACATGGCTCAGGTTACTGTGACAGATCCCGCACGGGATTATCTTGCACAACTTATCGAGAAACAGGACGTGGAAGGGATGGGGGTGCGTATCTTCGTTACCCAGCCCGGCACCAAAAATGCCGAGACCTGTCTGGCCTACTGCCCGCCCAATGAAGTGGTTCCGACGGACGAGCAGGTCGATCTGGACAAGTTCATCCTGTATCTAGACCACAACTCGGTGCCCTTCCTTGAGGAAGCGTACGTGGATTACTCGAAAGACCAGATGGGTGGTCAGCTGACGATCAAGGCGCCCAACGCGAAAGTGCCGAAGATTGATGACGATGCGCCCCTCCCGGACCGGGTAAATTATATTCTGGCGTCGGAGATCAATCCGAACCTGGCGGCCCACGGTGGCGATGTTTCCCTGGTGGAGATTGTCGATGAATCCGTGGCTGTGCTGCGTTTCGGCGGTGGTTGTCAGGGCTGCTCTGCGGTGAGCCTGACACTCAAGCAGGGCGTTGAATCCACACTGAAAGAGCGCGTACCGGAAATCACTGCCGTACGTGACGTAACCGACCACTCCTACACTGAAAACGCCTACTACCAGTAAGGCAGTCAGTCCCCCGTTTACCGCGTCCTAGGGGGCGCGGTATCTGCTCCCGTCTGCCGCACTACCGGCATCACCATGGCTGCACGGCCAATGTTGTGACATTTCAATTACTTCATCATTCGTCGCATACACAGAAACATCAGGCAGGTACTATCCTGTTTGCCTGATGACGGGACTATTACCGGCTTAACCGGATTACATTCTCATACCGGGGTCAAACTTGTTCGACGTTGCGCTTCTGTCCGTGCCTCTCATGGCGGCCGTGGTTGGCTGGCTGACCAACTGGCTTGCCATCCAGATGTCCTTCTATCCGGTCCAGTTCATCGGCGTGGGTCTGGTGGGCTGGCAGGGGGTCATCCCCCGCAAGGCAGAGAAAATGGCGCACATCTGCATCGACAGGACTCTTCAACAGTTCGGCGATCTGAACGCCGTTTACCAGGAGCTTGAACCTGAGCGCATCGTTGAGCAGGTTATCTCCCAGGTGACTCCCCGGATGGATGAGTACATCGATGAAGTCATGTACGAGATTCAGCCCGTTCTCTGGGACAACCTGCCTTTGTTTGTCAGAAACCGGATTTACCAGTGGGCGAGGGAACAGTTGCCGTCCAGGATAGAGGAGCTGGTTGAGGATTTCGGCGACGATCTGGATGAACTGGTGGACCTCAAGGCCCTGCTCAGCCGGGAACTGCAGACGCATCCGGATATGATGAACCGGATCTTCCAGCAAGCCGGTGCCGTGGAATTGCAGTCCGTGATAAACCGCGGCGCGATTATCGGCGGCATCCTGGGAGCGCTCCTGGTGCCATTATGGACCCGCTACCCGGAGCCCTGGCTGCTGCCGCTGGGGGGCTTTGTGGTTGGCTTTGTTACCAACTGGATTGCAATCAACCTGATCTTTGCTCCGCTGAGGCCCCGGCGGTTTCTGTTCTGGAAAATCCAGGGGCTGTTTCTGCGCAGGCAACCGGAGATCAGCGATGTCTGGGCAAAGCTGGTGGCGGAGGAGCTGATTACGGTCGAAAAAGTTGCCGATGCCATGATTAACGGTAGCCATGGCGACCGGACACGCGCAATCATCCAGAAACACCTTCGGCCATTGCTGGACAACTCTGTCATCATGAAGCTGACTGCTCAGGTGACCATGGGCATGACGGGTTACACCGAGCTGCAACGGGTAATGAACCAGAAGGCGGTGTTGGCGACCGGCGATGTGTTCAGTGATCCCGCGTTCAACCGGGAGCGGGCACCGGTAGTAGCAGAAGTGCTTTCCGACCAGATGAAAGCGCTGAAACCCGATGAGTTCCAGGACATTCTTCGTCCGGCGTTCCGGGAAGAGGAAGTACAGTTGATGCTCGTGGGTGGACTTTTCGGCGCCCTCGCAGGCCTGCTTCAGTTTCTGTCCCTTGCAGGCTTTTGAGATTGCCTCAAGGCGTTAAAGGCAGTTAGTGGGGCGTGGTAGCCCGGCAATCCGGCAGGCGGTTTTTGCAGGCGTGCCGGGGAAAAGCTGCATCAGATAAATGCTGTTGCCCTTGTCCTCGCCCAGCGCCTCTTTAACAGCCTTCACGAACAACCGGTTGGACGGTGGCGACATTTCATGTTCCTTATAAAAAGACCGAAGGAACTGGATGATTTCCCAGTGTTTTTCGGTTAGCTCCAACTCGTCCTCGGCCGCAATGGTTGCCGCGACAGTCTCCGTCCAGTCCTGGGCGTTTTCAAGAAAGCCTTCGTTGTTTCGTTCTGGCATTGCGTTACTGACCATGGTCTACCAACTGATTACCCGTTGTGCCTGCAGGGAAAGAGCGACCATCCCGTGGAAATCCACAGCGCTGGCGTTGCCTGTCAGGTGACCGAGCCCGCGGGCATCAGCGTCCGGTGAAAGGGCAAATAGTTTGCCGGCGTTAGGCAGCTTTGCGGTTGCAAGGAACAGCACGGCACCGCCGATAAGCAAGAGGCCATCCTCCTCCGAGACCATTTCAAGACACTGGGCCGCGCGGGGATGATCGGGGGATTTGTTCAGGATGTGTAATGTGTTGATGGCAGTCATGGTGGCTAACCTGCGAAAGCAGTGTGGTCATAAGTGGTGAGCAAAGCGGCATCGGCGTCCACCAGGGTCACGCCCTCAATCAACGAGTTTTCATCCAGTCCGTAGGTGTTGCATGCAGAACGATCGGCCAGGATCGCTTCAATACCGAAAATGGGTGCCGCTGACAGATTCTTTTCCACAGACTTCTGCCCAATACCGCCGGCTTCCTGAGCCTGTCTCAGCCAGTTAACGCCCGCCCCGGTGAACAGCAGTGATGCCGGCTGGTCAAAGGCTGCAAGCGAGAACGCCATATCCAGGGCTTCCCGCCCGGTCCATGCGCCGTAGGGTGGCTGGTCAATCATAATCAATGTGCTCACGGTCAGTCTCCAGCGTGAAAGTAGAGTGTTCGTGTGGACTTGATCCGTCCTTCGACCCACTCTCCGAGACCGGCAATTTCAAACGGAGCGCGCAGATTGGCCGCTGGCAACTCATAGCGTTTCTGCTCGGTTTCGTTTACCAGGCCACGACGCAGAGCCGAGGCAATACAGGCAACGCCGGGAACGCTGTGGTCGGCCAGAAATTGAGACCACGCCTCAGACCAGTTGGTCTCGTCAGACGGCGGTGCGCAGAGTGCCGAGGCCAGGTGCACACCGTCACCGTAGAGGAAAACCCGGTCAATGCGGTGGCCGGCGTCTACGGCAGCCTGTGCAAAGCCAAGGGCGGTCTGGGGCGCCTGGGACGAGTAGGGCGCGCCAGTAATTACCAGGGTGAAGGTTACAGAAGCAGTTTCGGCCATGATTCCTGTTGGTTCCTGATCTGCCGTGTACGGGCTTTCAGTTTACCGAAAGCAAAACCCCGGCAACTGCCGGGGTTTTCAAGCGGCTAATTCAGCCTGGTATCAATCTTCGCCACTGAACGCAGACAGCAGGTGCAGCAGGCTGACGAACAGGTTGTAGATGGACACATACAGGCCCACGGTGGCAATCACGTAATTGCGCTCACCACCCTTGATGATCTGACTGGTCTCAAACAGGATCATGATGGACGCAAAGATAGTGAAGCCAGCGGACACCGCCAGATGCAGGATCGAACTCTCCATCAGGAACGCCAGCAGCATGGCACCGATCAGCACGAAGGCACCAGCGGTCAGGAAGCTGGACATGAAGCTGAAGTCTTTCTTGGTGATGATCGCAGTGGCAGACAGGCCGACAAAGGCGACAGCGGTCAGCGTCAGTGCCTGGGCGACAATCGAGGAGGCGCCGGCAGCCACGAACGCACCGATGATCGGGCCCAGGGTGTAACCCATGAAACCGGTCAGGGCGAAGGTGGTTACGATGCCCCAGGGGCTGTTCTTCAGCTTATAGGTCGCGAACAGAAGACCAATGTATCCCACAATGGTGATCAGGAAGCCCGGGTGGGTCCCGTTCATGTTCAGGAATGCTGTGAGCGCCGAGAAGGCGAGGGTCATGCCGAGCAGCATGTAGGTGTTGCGCAACACCTTCATTGCATCATCGCTGATGCCTGTGGTCGCGCGCTCCGTCTGGGGAGCGGAATAGGCTCCCTGAGAGTTCTGAACGCCGAATCGTCTGTCTTCCATTGTCATCTCCGTTTATCACGACTGGATACTGTGTCCCATAATAGTGTCAGATACGCAACTTTCAATCATTTATGACAGGAAACCGCCTCCCGGATTCCATTAAAAACCGTTAATGTTGAAAAGTGCGGCGGGTTTTATGCAGAGCGTTGACAGCACAGGCAATTCCGGTATCATGCTCACCGCTGTCGCAATGGCGGCGAATGGAAAAACCGGTGGGCTGGCAGAGTGGCTGAATGCAGCGGTCTTGAAAACCGCCGAAGGTTAGTAGCCTTCCCGGGGTTCGAATCCCTGGCCCACCGCCATTTTTCCTCTTCTTTCGTTCTTTCCCCCCTTTGTAGTTCCAGACTTCGCTTTATTCTCAGTGGTTTTCACGACTTGGAATTGCGTCACCTTACCCTCATGATCAGACCATCGGCATCGCGAGGGCTTGTTATGACAGACTCAAAAACTACACAGACACCGGAAGCCGGTTCGACTGAACGTCGTGACAGGAAGTTTTCTGTGTCCGCAAATCGGGGAAAGGCCGCTCACAAAGTCCGGTATGTGGAAGCCGGAGGCGCCGCTGTGGATACAGAAGGGTGCACGTTGTGTGAGTCTGTGCCGGATCTGTCTGAGGCTAGTAAGGAGAAGGGAAAAGACCGGAGCAGCTGATGCCGCCCCGGCTTTGAGCCTGGGCCGGATCAGAGATCCCGGCCCGGGTAGACCAGTTCCTTTTGCTCGTCGGCTCTCTGCTGACGTGCAGACAGGCTTTCCGGCTCGTTCCGGGGTACCTGCCAGCCTTGAAGATTTTCCTCGATCAGCTTCACCAGAGCATCGATATGCCCCGGCGTAGCATTCAGCGCGGAGATATAGCTGAATCCCTCGCCACCAGCCTCCATGAAGTACTCACGGTTCTCCTCATCGATTTCCTCAATGGTTTCCAGGCAGTCTGAAGAGAAGCCAGGGCAGAACACGTCTATGGATTTGACGCCTTTGCCGGGGAGCGATTTCAGGGTTTCATCCGTGTAGGGCTTCAGCCACTCTTCCTTGCCAAACCGGGACTGGAAGGTCGTCATGTAGTCTTCTTTGCTCAGGCCAAGCCGTTCGGCCAGCAGCCGTGAGGTTTTATGGCACTCACAGTGGTACGGATCGCCTTTGGTCAGGTACTTCAGTGGCACCCCATGGTAGGAGAACACCAGCTTCTGGTTGCGTCCGTGGTTGGACCAGTGAGCTTCAATATGGCGCGCCATGGCTTCAATGTATGGCGGATAATCCGGGTAGTGGGAAACAAACCGGAAATCCGGCAACCAGCGGCGTTTGGCAAAATCACTGGCGATAGCGTCGAAGCTGGACGCAGAGGTCGATGCGGAGTACTGGGGGTACAGAGGCAGAACCAGCAGCTTCCGCACGCCTTGCTCCTGCATTTCGTCCAGAACCCGGGAAATCGACGGGTTGCCGTAGCGCATGGCGAATCCGACGACAACGTTGGGGCCATATTTGCGCTTGAGCGCCTCCCGAATGCCCTCAGCCTGCTTCGCGGTGTGCAAAAGCAGGGGAGAGCCTTCCGGCTGCCACACGCTCGAATAGGCTTCTGCGCTGCGCTTGGGGCGAATGCGCAGGATAACCCCGTGCAGGATCAGCCACCACAGAGGTCTTGGCAGCTCCACCACCCGCGGGTCCGAGAGAAATTCAGCCAGGTAGCGGCGGAGTGCCGACGTGGTCGGGGCATCCGGGGTACCCAGGTTGGTGACCAGCACGCCCAACCGGTCAGGCTGATTGTGGCTGAAATTCTCTGAACCTTTGTATTGCATGCGGTAGATCCTGAACGTTGGTTAGGCGGTTGGTGCGTCAGCCCTTGTCGGCGGCTTGCTGTGCCATCCGTGGTGCAAGGCCGGAGATGTCGTAACCGGCGTTGCGGGCCTTGGTAAAGATTTCATTGGCTGACGTGTTTCGGGCCGCACTCAGTGCCCAGAGAACGGTGCAGCGGGTTCCGGAGCGGCAGAAGGCCAGTACGGGCTTTTCGGCGTCCCGGATCATTGGTGCAAAGCGGTTTACGTCCTCATCGGTGATATTTCCCGACTCCACCGGCATATAGACCCACTCAAGGCCCTGTTCCCGGGCAGCTGCTTCAATATCCGCCATTGCCGGCTGACCAGGCTCTTCGTGATCGGGGCGGTTCGCCACAATGGTTTTAAAACCCAGCTTTGCGGCTTCAGCCACATCGTCAACGGAAATCTGGGGGGCTACTGAAATGTTGTCGTCAATCTTTCTGATATCCATGGGATGTCGTCTCCGGGTCGGGTAGTGGAGCTGTCGTCATGATCGCACAGCCTCCGGGCTGTGTCAGAGTGACGGCAGGGAAATTAACAGAAAATACTTACGCTCTCGCGCGGTTGCGCTCAATCACTTCAAAAACGGCCATACCGGCAACCATGGCGGCCACAAACACCGCTGCCTTGGTTTCACCGGCACCCATAAAGCTCAGGGTTGCCGCCAGCAAGCGAAGAGACAGTCGCGAAAGACCGCAAACCCCGTGTCCACTGGTGCAGCCGGAACCATAGAGAGTGCCGATACCGACAAGCAGCCCGGCAATGATCAGTGCGGGATAGCCCCCTGGATTTTAATGGGTGGCAGCTCTGCGGCCAGTAACCAGACCGCCGGCGCGCCGATTAGTCCGGCCAGGAAGGCAATACGCCAGGCAATGTCGCCTTTGGCCGGGCTGAGAACCCCGCCAAGAATTTAGCTAATGCCCGCAATACGCCCGTTCAGAAGCAGAAAACTGGCTGCCGCAATGCCCACCAGAATGCCCCCCAGCAGCGCTGACCAGGGGGTGAAGTTACTCCACGCAATTTCAATCATCTGATACTCCGAATGTTACGAGTGTCTATTTTGGAAAAAGCATATACCTTGCGGCAATAATACCAAAAAAAAGCCCGGCAGAGATGCCGGGCAGAGGCGTGCGAGTAGTATCCATGAAAGACTTCCAGACAAACCGACATCAGCAGGGATGTCGGTATTGGAAGTATTGACCATATTTTGAACACTTCAAGTGAGAGTGCCTTTCGTTTGAAAACATTTTTTCATATCGGATACGTCTTTATACTGCGGCCTTTCACCATGCGGTTTCCAGGCCGACTGAAATCCGGCCAAAGCTGTAATACAATGGGCCTGTGAAAGAAATATCTTACCCCCGAGGTTGTTACATGTCTGACGAGCACGACAATAAGCCGGAAGATGATCCGCAACTGGCGGCAAAAATCAAGGATTCCGCCCGCCAGATCTGGCTGGCAGGACTTGGCGCCTATACCAAAGCCGAGGAGGATACCGGACGCCTGTTCGACCGTCTCGTCCAGGAAGGTGAGCAGTTGGAAAATAAAACCCGGGGCGTCGTGGAAAAGCGGATCAAATCGGTCGAGGATCGTGTTGAGGGGGTTCGGGAACGCGCTACTGGTACCTGGGACCGGCTTGAACACATGTTCGATGAGCGGGTCTCCGGAGCGCTCAGACGGCTGGGCATCCATCGACGTGAAGAAATCGAATCCCTGGAGCGCCGCATTGAGATCCTTGAATCGGAGCTGGCCCGCCTGCGCAACCGCGCCGGCGATGATGAGGAAGAATAGTTCCGGCGGTCAGAGGCAGTCAGAGATAGTCCCGGCTCATCAGCCGGGCTTCTTCCCGGTCGTCGGGTGCCAGGTAGGGAATGATCAAATGCATCATCTGGTAAACACCGCGACCAGGATCGACCGACTCCCGGTCTTCCAGATGGGATAGAGTGTCAAAAGCACTCCAGTAACAAGCAGTTAGCGTCAACTGTTCACACAATGAGTCAAGTTCTTCCTGCTCAATCAACATGATTCCCTGGCGCTGGAAGCTCTCGCAGATTGTTCGGAAAGCGAGCATTTTCTTCTTCTGTATCCGCTTGAATCTTACCTGCAGTTGACCGTACCGGGACAGGACATTCACCAGATCCTGATAAAGAAACCGATAGCGCGCTACTGTCTCGAACAGCAGATGCAGAAAAAATCCCTGTTGGTCCAGGCTTATGTCGGCATCTTCCGGAACCGCCAGCAGATCCACCATGTCGTGCTCATACCCGTCGAACAGTTCCTCGACAATGTCGCCCTTGCTCTTGAAATGGTAGTAGAGGTTGCCCGGGCTGATGTCCATTTCATCGGAGATCAGCAGCGTGGTGACATTGGGCTCGCCGACGCTGTTAAACAGCGCCAGGCTTGTCTGCAGAATACGGTCGCGGGTTTTGATTTTTTTCATGTCGCGCCGGGCCAGCCCCTAAAGTTCGAAGCTCGCCCAGACCGGACAATGGTCGGACGGCCGTTCCATGGCGCGAATGTCGTAGGAAACACCCGCTTGCCGGGCTTTGGGCAGCAGGTTGTCACTGGCCATGATCAGGTCGATCCTGAGGCCCCGCTTGGGGTCGCGCTCAAAGCCTTTGCTGCGGTAATCGAACCAGCTGAAGGTGTCCGCTTCGTCGGGATGGAGGTGTCGGAACACGTCGGTGTAACCACGGGCTTCCACCTGGCCAAGCCATTCCCGTTCCTCGGGAAGGAAGGAACATTTGCCGGTGCGCAACCAGCGTTTGGCGTTGTCCGCGCCGATGCCAATGTCCTTGTCGGTTGGGGAGATGTTCATATCACCCATGACCACCACATGGCCGCCGGCCTGCTTTAGCTCATCCAGGTAGCGCATCAGGTCGGCGTAGAACTTTTCCTTGGCAGGGAACTTCACCGGATGGTCACGGCTTTCGCCCTGGGGAAAGTAGCCGTTAATCACCGTCAGTTTCTCACCATTGACCGTGAAATGGCCGGTAATCAGCCTGCGCTGGGAATCCTCGCCGTCCCAGGGGTAGCCTTTGACAACCTCTTCCGGCTCCGCCTTTGAGAGCAGGGCAACGCCGTAGTGGGTTTTCTGGCCGTGGAAATGCACGTGGTAGCCAAGCTCGCGGATCGACTCGACCGGAAAGTCTGCGTCCTGAACCTTGGTCTCCTGAAGACCGATAACATCAGGAGCCAGGGCGTCGATAACGGCCTCAAGCTGGTGCAGGCGGGTACGGATACTGTTGACGTTGAAAGAGACGAACATCATCGCAAAAAACTCTCCGGCGTTGATTCCTGCCGGAGTTTAACATACTGGCCCCCGGGGTCTGCCCTGGCAGGGCCGACAGTTTCAGGGGGTCAGTTCACAATCCGGGTAGGTATCCACGGAATAGCGGATATGAGCGGTATAATTCTCGTCCTGATTCTTCCGGATGTTGGTCAGGCCAAGATAATCGGAAAGGGCGCCGGAATCGTTGTAACCCAATACAATGGGATCTACCAGGAACCTCACCACCATGCCAGTGGGGCGTATCTGCACCACATGGTCAGCGTCCACCCGGTCGCTCTCGACCCGCTCCAGCACAAAGCCATAGTGCTCGCCACGGGTAGGTCCAAGAAAGCGGAACTCAACGGATTCACCCGCCACCACACTCTGCCAGTTCTGGCGGACAAAGTTGTCGAACCCGGAGTCCACCACGGTGTTGGGCGTGTAGTCCACCTCAAACCGCTCTGAGTCGCCGCGGGGCGTCTGCCAGTTAATCACCAGGGTTTCCGGTTCGGGGTAGGTGATCTCCATTTTTTCGTCAAACGTCGGTTGAGAGAAGTCTACGGTCGGGCGAAGCACCGAGGCGCCATATTCGAGCGCCTTTCGGGCAAACGACTCCTCTGCATCCGGCTTATGATAGGCCACCTCATGCTGTTGCGGCCGAAAGATTCCATCCTCACAGGTGCCGTCAACCGCGTGTCGCTCCTCGTAGATCACGCTACCATCATCGGTGGTCGCGGTACCTGTAAAGCGGAAATCCTGCGCCACGGCCGGCAGGGCGGTAGCCATCAGGGCAAATGAAACAGTCACGGTGGTATGTCTCATCGCACCAGCTCCGGGTACAGGGTCTTACGGGCAAACAAGAGCAGTGGAAAAACGACCAGCCAGCCGAAAGCGAGCGCAATCAGCGAGGGTATCAATTCCGGAAGCTCCACTGCGCCGAGCTGGCTTGCGGACCAGTAGGCGAACGGACCAGCAAAGGGCGCAAGCACGAACGGCAGCCAGGCCTTCTTGCTGATCCAGTCCAGAGAATGACTGAGGGTGGTCATGAAAATGGCCCAGATGGCCACCAGCCACGGTGGTGTCAGCATTATCTGGCCGGTGCCGTCGTCCAGAATACCGGTCTGGAACCAGATGCCGTCCAGAACGGAACCAACCACGGTGCCCAGGCCAATGAACTGCAATTCGGTCATCCGGTTCTGGCTGACCAGCACAAAATGCAGGATCAGAAACACCACGACGATCCCGGCACCGATCAGTCCCGGATAGAACACGCAGGCGAACCAGCCTGCCTGGAAAAGCAGGAAGTTCAGTACGTTACGAGCCGTTTCTGAGGCTATCATACGCTCAAGATATTCTCGCGTTTGTTGCCGGGCTTGGCGAACACCAGCTGAGCCACGCCAATGGCGCGTTCGCTGAAGCCCGCCTCACAATAGGCAAAGTAAAAGTGCCACAGCCGTCGGAACGCCTCGTCGTAACCCATTGATTCCAGTTTATCGCGCTGGGCCATGAAGCGGTCACACCAGTCACGAAGTGTACGGGCATAGTGGAAACCGGTGTCTTCGGCATGGGTCAGCACCAGCTTGCTTTCCTTGCGAACCGATTCGAGGATCGCTCCGAACGAAGGAATAAAGCTGCCGGGGAATATGAAGCGCTGAATGAAGTCCACGTTCTTCAGGGCCCTCTGGTAGCGCTGTTCCGGCATGTTGATGGCCTGTACAAGCGCCAGACCATCCGGCTTGAGCAGGGTGTTAATCTGGGAGAAGTAGCTGTCCAGGAACTGCGGGCCAACGGCCTCGATCATCTCGATGGAGACCAGCTTGTCGAACTGGCCCTCAAGATCACGGTAATCGTCGAACAGGAGGGTGATACGGTCTTCCAGACCTTCCTTCTGAACTCGCGCTTGCGCCAACTCCAGCTGCTCTCTGGAAATGGTCGTCGTGGTCACGTGGCAGCCGTAATGCCTGGCAGCGTGGATCGCGAAACCGCCCCAGCCGGTGCCGATTTCAATCACCTTGTCACCCGGTTGGAGATCCAGTTTCTGGCAGATGGTGTCCAGCTTGTGAACAGCGGCTTCTTCGAGCGTGGATTCGGCACTCGGGTAGATGGCCGAGGAATACATCATGGTCGGGTCGAGGAAGGTCTCGAACAGGTCGTTGCCCAGATCATAATGGGCACTGATGTTCTTCCGGGAGCCTTCTTTGGTGTTGCGGTTCAGCCAGTGCAAACCTTTGAGAGCCGGCTTGGTAACCCAGCTAAACCGGTCTTCAAACTCGTTCATGCGGTCGACATTGCGGGTAAAGAACCGGAGCAGGGCCACCAGATCCGGTGTCGACCAGTCACCGGCCACATACGCCTCTGCTGCTCCAACGCTTCCGCCGGTCAGCAGGTCCCGCCAGGTGCTGTGATCATGGACAATCAGTTCGGCAGGCTGATATTGGCTGTTGCCGTCTCCGAAAACCAGGTCATCAAACCCGGATTCCTTGACCGTCAGCTGTCCTTCGCCCAGTAACCGGAGCTGCTGAATCACCAGCGTCCTCGCAAACCGGCTGAGGGCAGGCAGGCTGCCGGAGCCGGATGAGGTGTTTTCAAGCGAAGTATTCAGGTTCTCCATGAGCTTACCCTTCCGCGAATCTTGTCATTGGTCTCGGTGCTGGTGACATCCAGCCCGGAATCATCGTGCCCACGGCGGTAGGCACTGTCGTCTTCGGGAAGTTTGTCCGGATGGCTGTAAAACGGTGCCCCCTTCAGCTTGAGACGGAGCGCATGCCAGTAAATGCCTGCCACAACCTTGAACGCCTCAAGCGGAAACTTTCGAAGACTTCTATGCACATCTTTACGATTGAGAGGGGTGCGTTGGACTACCAGCGTGGCATCAAAATGCTTGCGACCTTCCTCCAGAACATTCATGTGAATTCTCAGCTCCGGGCCCCGGAAACTGAATGTCCACTCGTAATGCTGGTTCATGCCATTGAACGGCGACACATGAAAGCGCTTGCTGAAGCCAAACTGCTCGGTGCGCCAACCGGCCTGGTTGGGTTCCGCGCCTGTGGTCTCCAGACAATAGGCATGGCGATCGTGCCAGGGTGTGTTGGTGATCTGCGCAACGATCACTTTGGGGACCACACCATCAGCGGGACATTCCCCGGACCGGTAGCAGAAATAGAAACTGACCGGATTGAAGACATAGCCGAAGTAGCGGGGGTGGGTAATCAGTTCCACTTCCCCGTCGGGGCGCCAGCCGGTGGCCTCTTCAACGTGATCGCGAACAGCCACCGACAGGTCGTCGGTTTCCGGGCGAAAGTAATCCTTGCGCTTCAGGGAGATCCAGTTGAATCGTTCCAGGGAGAAAAGCGGACTGATCCCGGCAACCTTGCCCCACTCATCTGTGTCCAGGGCCAGCATGCCGGTGCTGTAGCTGAATTCGTGTTGCACCGGGTACTTCCGTCTGTGCCGGACAGTACCCTCCAGCCACTGGCTGTTCATGGTCAAAGCTCCACCCCGAAGGCCTGTGTTACCCGCAGCGCACTGCGGACACCGTCTTCGTGGAATCCGTTAAACCAGTATGCGCCACAGTAATGGGTGCGATTCTGGTTGCCGATTTCATCGTAGCGTTCCTGGGCGGCCACCGCATCCAGGGTAAACACCGGGTGAGCGTACTCAAAGCGCTTGATCACCTTGTCGGGATCGATATCGCGGCTGCGATTGAGGGTCACGCAGAAGGTTTCCGGAGCATCGTGGAAGTTCTGCAGAATGTTCATGTTGTAGGTAACGGAGACAGGTTCCGTGCTGTGGGTCGGGATAAAGTAGTTCCAGGCGGCCCAGGCGCGGCGATTGTCCGGCAACACGCTGCTATCGGTATGAAGCACCACATCGTTGTTCTGGTACGCCATGGCGCCCAGGATATCCCGCTCTTTGTCAGTCGGGTCTCCAAGCATGGCCAGCGCCTGATCGCTGTGGCACGCAAAGATCACCTGGTCGAAGTGATGATCCTGGCCCTTTACCGAGACGGTCACACCGTCTTCATCTCTGACCACCCTCTCGACAGGGCTGTTCAGGTGCGTGGCGTCGCCCAGGCGCTCCATCATCTTTTTCACGTACTGGGCAGACCCTCTGGAAATCACCCGCCACGTGGGTCGGTCATCCACGGACAGCATGCCGTGGTTGTTGAAGAACTGCAGGAAAAACCGAATGGGAAACTGCTCCAGAATGATCTCCGGCGCTGACCAGATGGCCGCACCCATGGGCACGATGTAGTAATTCCGGAAGTAACGGGAATACCCATTCCTGTTCAGATATTCGCCAAGGGTTTCCTCATTGTTGATGTTGCCCGCCTCAAGGTCTGCCCGGGTTTCCTTGTTGAAGCGCAGAATCTCCCGCACCATCTTAAGGAACGGCAGGTTAAGCAGGTTCCGGCGCTGGGCGAACAGGGTGTTCAGGCTGGTGCCGTTGTATTGCAGGCCGGTGCTGCTGCAATCCACGCTGAAGCTCATGTCGCTGACTTCCGATGGCACGCCAAGCCGATCCATCAACTTGATGAAATTGGGATAGGTCCAGTCGTTGAACACGATAAACCCCGTGTTGACCGGCCAGGTCCGGCCACCGGCTTCAACCTGCTCGGTGTTGGTGTGACCGCCGGCATAGTCTCCTGCTTCAAAAACCTGAACCTCGTGTTTCTCGGCCAAAAGCCAGGCAGCCGTGAGGCCGGAAACGCCGGCCCCAATGACAGCAATTCGCTGACGTTCACTACTCATCCATTGTTTTCCTGTTCGGTGTTGCTTTTACGGGCCATGGACGCCGACATGCGGTCAATCAGGGGCCGGGGAAGGGCGCCCAGTACCTTCAGCATCCAGGTGAAGCGCTTGGGGAAGGCAATTTCGTTGTGTCCACGGGCCAGGCCGCTGACAATCCGCTCCGCCGCATCCTCGGCTGAGACCAGAAAGGGCATGGGGAAATCGTTGCGGTCGGTCAGCGGGGTTTTCACGAAGCCCGGTGAGACCACCACAACGTCGATCCCCTCGGCGTCGAGATCTGCCCTGAGGGCATGGGCAAAGTAGGTCAGGGCCGCTTTGGAAGCGCCGTAACCTTCTGCCCGGCCAAAGGGAAACCACCAGGCTGAGGAGCTGACGATCACCAGGGTGGCCGGTTGCCCCTTTGCCCGACTCCGTCGCAGCGCGGGCAGGGCAATATCCAGGCAACGGGCCGTGCCAATCACGTTGGTGTTGATGTTTTTCTCGATCACGTCACTGCTGTAGTGGGCTATCTCGAGATACTCACAGGTGCCGGCGTTGAGAATTACCATGTTCAGATCACCGTGGCTCTCCAGCGTCCCGGCAATCGATTGAAGATCCTCCTTGCTGGTGGTGTCCGCGGCAGCCGGGATAATACGTTCGGGCGCAACGGAGGCAAGCTCTTCGAGCGCCTCCTTACGTCGGCCGGTAATAACAAGCCGGTGGCCACCGCGTGCCAGAGCGCGGGTAACGGATTCGCCAATACCCGAGCTTGCGCCGGTAATCCAGATATTCGAGGTTTCCTGAAGTCGATCACTCATCCTGCCTGATCCTTGATCCAGCGAATGACCCTGCCAACCACGGGCAGGTTTTCGTAGAGCATTTCGCCTGCGTCAAAGTAATCGCGGTGGTAGCACACCATGCCATCACGGATTTCGAGGTGGCTGATGCCCTGAACCTGAACTTCACGGCCCTTGCGAATGCGCTTGTGCCGCAAATGCATCACCCAGGGCACGGCAGCAAATTCGCCCTGGACAACCGCGTCCCCAAACTCGAAGTGACAGGAGATGACGTTCGCATAGGCACCGGCGAAATAGCGGGTCAATTCGTCAAGCCCGCTCACAGCGCTTAAAGGGTCCTGAAAACGGATATCTTCGCTGTACACCTGGGACAGCTTGTTAAGATTGCCTTTATCAAGCTCGTTGAACAGCGCCCGGAAACTATCGAGCGTTGCCGGCACCGCCGAGTTACGCGTACCTACTTCGATCTTTGAGGCGGTTGTCATTGCCTGCTCCTCCTCATTCTATCCAGTTCGCGTGTTTCTTCCTGAATATGTTTGGGTATCGGGTTCAGCTCCCAGATGATGCCGAGCTTGGACATCAGCCAGAGGCCGTACCAGGTGATGTCTATCTCATACCACCGGAAGCCCT
The DNA here is from genome assembly GCF_056857715.1 of Marinobacter sp. L-13. Taxonomy (NCBI): domain Bacteria; kingdom Pseudomonadati; phylum Pseudomonadota; class Gammaproteobacteria; order Pseudomonadales; family Marinobacteraceae; genus Marinobacter; species Marinobacter sp. L-13. The sequence continues at coordinate 71,936 of NZ_JBSXNQ010000042.1, read as the reverse complement.
GGCGCACTGACTGGGGCCACCGGTGATGGTTGTTGTGCCAGCCCTCGCCAAGCGTAAGCAGGGCCAGCCAGAAGTTGTTACGGCTGTCGTCCGATGTCTCGAACCGGCGCTTGCCCCAGACGTGGGAGAGTGAATTAATGGAGACAGTGGCATGGAACAGCACCACCGTCGAAATAAAGAAGCCCCAGACCAGCAATTGCAGGCCATTGGTTCCCAGGCCCGGCGCCCAGGCCGCCAGGGCTTCACCCAGCGCATAGATGCCGACAGCCGCCAGAGCAGGCACCAGGGAATCGAACCGGTTAATCAGCTTGAGCTCGGGGAATTTCAGCCAGTCCCGGATTCGCCGTTCGTCGGTCGCGAATCCGGCGTCACAGGTGAACCAGCCCATGTGCGACCACCAGAACCCGCCCTGATGGGGCGAGTGAAGATCCTGCTCGTCATCGGAATGCTGATGATGATGGCGGTGATGAGCCGCCCACCAAAGAGGTCCTCGCTGGGCCGCGCTGGCCCCGAGAACGGCAAATACGAACTGGGCCGGGCGGCTGGTTTTGAATGTCTTGTGGGCGAAGTAACGGTGGTAAAATCCGGTAATCGCGAACATGCGCACCAGGAAGAAGGCGATCGCAAACCCCACGGCGAATGCGCTGGCGCCGGTGTAAATGGCCAGAAGGCAGGCCAGATGGAGTGCTATGAACGGAATAACTCGCAGGAAATTGAACGATCTGGAGGTGGTGTCAATGTGATCCGAACCTGCTTCGGAATCGAACCACCTCAAAATATTTGTAAGCAAATGCTGCACTCGGGTCATACCCTGATTGCCCTTTCTTTACTGATGGAATCTCGATCGCACGAACAGCCCAGGGGCCGAACCTGTTTCATGGGAAGTTGTACGATCTCACTACCGGAATTGGATGCACGATAAACCATGTTTAATCAAACCTTTCATTCGCCTCTTATACGCCGTGTTGCCATTGTTGGTTCAGGTCTGGCGGGGCTGACAGCTGCAATCGAACTCAAGGGCCTTGGCCATGACGTCACCGTGTTCGAAAAAAGCCGTGGCCCCGGAGGCAGGCTGGCGGCAAAACGGGTTACCGGCGGATCCGCCGATATGGGCGCCCAGTACTTCACCTCCAGAAACCCGGATTTCCTGCCTTTTCTTCGCAAATTCGCCGGCGACGAGACCTTTGAGATCTGGAAGGGTCGTTTTGGTTTTGAGACAGCGGCCAGGGAGTGGGAGCCGTTTCCCGAGGAAGCGCGTTTTGTAGGTACACCGCGCATGACCGCCATCACCCGGGCGCTCTCTGCCCATGCCCGGTTGGTGGCTGAAACCCGGGTCGGAAAGTTGGCCCGAAACGACCAGTCCTGGAGTGTTTTCGACGACGCCGGCAGTCATCTTGGTGACTTCCATCAGGTCATTATCACTGCGCCGCCGGCACAGGCCCGCGAATTAATGGTCAATAGCGGGCTCAACGAACTGGCTTCGCATCTTGATGATCCGGTGAAGCGGGTTCTGCCATGCTGGGCGGTCGCTGCCCATTTTCCAGTATCGCCGTGGCCACACCATGAGGGCATGCGCTGCCAGCATCCAGCGCTGTTCTGGGTGGCCAACAACTCCAGCAAACCCGGTCGGAACGACGAGGGCGAGTGGTGGGTTCTGCACGCCAGTCCCGCCTGGACGGAAGAGCATGTCGACACGCCGGCAGAGGAGGTTGCCGAAAAACTCCTGGCGGCCTTCCAGGAGTTGACCGGGTTCGAGGCCAGACCGGACGAGGTTGTTACCCATCGCTGGCTCTACGCCCGCTCCGAGGGTGGCGAGCAGCCAGGCCATCTATGGTTCCCGGATTACGGGCTGGGCCTTGCCGGCGACTGGCTCAGCGGTGGCCGGGTTGAGGGCGCATTCGACAGCGCCTGCGGACTGGTCGCCGAACTCAATGCCGTGCCCGCTACTCAGTGAGAGAACCCTGGTTGCCGGTAGTGACATCCGGGCGTGTATAGAAATGGGTGATGGTGCCGTCACTGAACTTGCTGAAGAAGGCGCTCACATCGGTGATCTTCTTCAGTGAGCGGGTGCGGTGAATGGGCTCGCGCACCAGCACCTTGATGCCGTTGAAGTTGTCCTGAATGTTAGAGAAACGCGCCCGCATGGAGCAGGTCACTACCTGCGACGGATTGAGCGCGAGCTCTGCTGCCAACCAGACGCTGTGCCGCTCAATGCCCCGGGCCGAAAGGTCTTCCCGGGTATCCAGGTGGTTCAGCTTCACCCGGTTGACGATGCAAAAGGAGAAACTCTTCGGATGTTTGCGGGCCACTTTCCGGAAGGCCTCCCAGAAGAAGTTATCGGTGAGCTCTGCAAAATAAGCCATATCACTCAGGCAGGTATCCACCCATTCGAAATTCTCGGGGTCATCCAGTACCTCGTTAATGGCTTCCCGAAGCAGCCAGTCAAAGCCCAGCGCGGTCTTGTGGGCATACACCTTCCGGTACATCTGGTGCCGGCTATAAACAAAATCCTCAAGCGCACCCAGGCCTTTCTGGGTGATCGCCAGCCCCAGCCAGGGCTCGGACACATCCCAACCGAAACGCAGGTTACTCAACAGGTGATCCAGATTGAAGCCACCGATGGTGACTGACGAGTGGAATCCGTCACGGAGCATATAATCGGCGCGATCGGCGTCAATCTCCCCGGATACAATGGACGACAGAAGGTCCATCACCAGTCCCGGAATATTGTCGCTCAGGGGCGAGCCCGCGGCCGCATCCTCGCCCGCAATAAAGGCCCAGAAGGTGCGGGCATGGCGGCAGAATGTCTCGCTGGGCCGTACTTTGGTGGTTTCCATGATGCCGATAACATCCCGGGCATAAAGACCAGCGCTCTCCAGATCCACTGCCATGAGCACATCGTGGGCAACGCGCACGGAATAATGCTCGTGTTCAAGTTCATCGGGCTCCTCCGGGTGATAGACGGAATAATCCACACCGTGCCACAAATCCCGGAAACGGCCGGGCCGCGACATCAGCTCCCGGATGCGTCGAGCCTGGGTAAACTGATGGGAAAAGCTGGAATGGCCGCTGTCATGGAGCAGACAACCCAGCCGGATGGTCTTGGCGAGGTAATCAATAGCGTCGAGCTGGCTCAGGCTCAGATCGGTCTGTTCACTAAGCTGTCGCTCCCTGAGGTAGGCGTCGATCATTGACCGGAACATCCGGGTGCCCACATGCATCACACCAATGCTGTGCAGGAATCGGGAGTGGGTTGCTCCCGGGAACACCAGGCTCAGAATGTCGTTCTGGCAGATGTTTCGCAGGCGCTGGAACAGCGGGTGGTCGATCACCTGGATTTCGTGCCGGTAAAGTGGAATACCTCCGTGAACCGGATCCATGATCAGCTTGTCATAGGCTCCGAGAAGATCATTAACGGCACGTCTCATCAGATGGAATCTCCCAATTTCATAAAACTGGCCTTGTTATATCACAGGGGCGTGCCAGAATAGGCTTATTCAAGCCAATTTATCGTTTATCGCTGGTAGTTTAGGGCAGTCGCCATGACCTCGCGCACCGAGCGCATACTTATAATAGATGCCGATGAACAGGCCCGAACGGATCTCGCCCGCTACCTTGAAGCGAGGGGGTTCTACGTGACTGGCTATCCGGATCTCGCCAGCGCCAAAGCACTCTTTGACGATAACATTCCCGACGTCATCTTTGCAGACCTGTCTCCTGAGGCCATTCGGGACCTTGCCAATCGTCTGGAAGAAGCCGAGACCTTTACCCCGATTGTTGCCTGTTCATCGAGTGAGTCCAGCGCCGACGTGGTCAGTGCCCTGCGGGCCGGTGCCGCAGATTTTGTCCTGAAGCCCTGCAACGACGACAAAGGTGCACTGGATGATGTCCTTGGAAAACTGTTTGACCGGGTCCGGGTCAACCGGCTGAACCAGCTTTACCGGCAGGAACTGGAAGAGGCGAACCGGGATCTGCGGGACGGCATCGCCGAATTGCGAGCGGATCAGCGCGCCGGCCGGAAGGTTCAGCTACGGATGCTGCCGGAGCACGAGCAGGTGATGAGTGGCCTGCACGTAGACCATATGATCAAGCCGTCGCTGTACCTCAGCGGTGATTTCCTGGATTACTTCCGTATCTCCGACGACAAGGTGCTGGTCTACATTGCTGACGTCTCCGGCCACGGCGCCAGCTCCGCGTTCGTGACAGTACTGCTCAAGAACCTCACCAACCGCCTTCAGCGCAACCTGCGCCGTGGCTCCAGTGAAGACATCCTGTACCCGGACCGCTTTCTCGAGCGGATTAACTCGGAACTGCTCGATACCGGGCTCGGAAAACACGTAACCGTATTCGTTGGCATCATTTCCCTGAGCGAGCGTAAACTTAATTACGCGGTAGGCGCACATTTCCCGATGCCCATCCTGTCCTTCGAAGGCGGCGAAACGGCTTTTCTGGAAGGCAGCGGCCTGCCGGTAGGGCTGTTCGAAACCCCGGAATGGGAGGTATACGAAGTACCCCTGAACAGACCCTTCCATCTGACGCTGTTTTCAGACGGAATTCTGGAGGTTATCCGGGAAAAAGGACTGGACGAAAAGGAACGGACGCTACTTGAACTCGTATCGGGAGGTCGTCACACTATCGCCTCTCTTAACGGCGCTCTTCATCTCGATGAGATCACAGAGCTGCCGGACGATATCGCTATCGTGTCGGTAACTGATACCATGAACGGATCAGATAACACCTCGTCGAATTAGTGGCAGTGTGAAACATGGCTGGTTACAAGATCCTGCAAGCTGAAAAACAGGGCATTTATGTCCTGAAGTTTATTGGGGAAATCCGGCTGAACCTGTGTTCGACGCTGGACAATCTGGTTGAGTCCATTACCCAGGACCCCCAGTTCAAGACTGTGGTGGTCGATCTGACCGAAACCGAGATCATCGACAGCACCACGCTCGGTCTGCTCGCCAAGATTGCCATGGCGGCCCAGAAACAGAGCCATTTCCTTCCCACGCTGATTTCAACCAATCCTGACATTACCCGCATTATCACTTCCATGGGATTCGACAAGATCTTTATCATTGTCCGGGAACCCGCGTCCCGTATTGAAGAACTTGAGGAAATACCGGTACTCAGGGCCAGCGAACAGCAGGTTCGGGACAAGGTTCTCGACGCCCACAAGGTGCTGATGGGCATGAACAGCCGAAACAGGGAAGAGTTCAAGAATCTGGTGCGCGCTCTGGAATGTGAAGAGCCCGGTTAACTGCGCCGCCCTGGTGCGACATTGCCGGTATCACACCTGATCTGACAGAACGGAAGAACTATGTCTGAACAATCGACGCCCCGGAACACTGAGGCAGCCGCGCCAGTACATGATGTGGCGGTTCTGGGCGGTGGCAGTTTTGGTACTGCCATGGCCAAGGTGCTGGGTGAAAACGGTCACCGTGTTCATTTCTGGATGCGTGGCAAAGCCCAGGCCGAAGAGATCCGCAGCACCCGAATCAATAGCCGCTACATGCCAGGCATTGAGCTGACCGGTGACATTCAGCCCACCACAGACCTGGCGGACGCTGTCAGCAAGGCCGAGATCGTCTTTGTTGCCATTCCGAGCAAAGCCTTTCGGGCCGTTATCCGCGAGAACAGCGACAAATTCCGCGACGAGCAAATTGTCATCAGCCTCACCAAGGGGATTGAAGAGCACGGCTTCAAACTGATGAGCGAGATTCTGCAGGAAGAGATCCCTCGTTGTCGTACTGGCGTGCTCAGTGGCCCCAACCTGGCTGGTGAAATCGTAAACCGGGATCTGACCGCCACTGTTATTGCCGCCAAGGATCCGGATGTACGCCGCTCGGTTCAGGACCTCCTTGGGTGCGAGTATTTTCGCGTTTACGCGAACGTGGATGTGTATGGCGTGGAACTCGCCGGGGCACTGAAGAACATCTATGCGATTGTTGCGGGTCTTGCCTCCGCCCTGGAAATGGGTGAGAACGCCAAGGCCATGCTGATTACCCGCGGTCTTGCAGAGATGAGCCGGTTTGCCGTCAGCCTCGGCGCCAACCCAATGACATTCATGGGGCTGGCGGGTGTCGGTGATCTGATCGTGACCTGCACCTCATCCAAGAGCCGGAACTTTCGAGTGGGTTATGCCGTTGGCCAGGGCCAGAAACTGGACGATGCCGTGGCGGAGCTCGGGCAGGTGGCCGAAGGTATCTATACCCTGAAGCTCGTCAAGCAGAAAGCCGAGGCCATCGGGATCTACATGCCACTGGTTCGTGGGCTTTACGAGATCCTCTATGACAACGCTTCAATCAAGGCGGTCATCAATAGCCTCATGATGTCGGTCCAGAATTCCGACGTAGAATTTATACTGCCGCGGACCATCAGCCAGTAACAGGCCCGCTGCACCGGGACCAGGCCGGAAAGGAGAGAGCCCTTGCAACTGCTCATCATGCGCCATGGGGAAGCTGGCTGGCATACGCTGGATCAGGAACGTGAACTGACAGAGGCCGGGCGGCTTGGCGTGGCTGAGGTTGCCGCTCGCATCGCGGAGTCGCCCTGGCGCCCGAAGCTGGTCTGGAGCAGCCCCTATGTGCGGGCCAGGCAAACGGCGGCGATTGTCTCCGAGATTCTCAATTGTCCCGTTGAAGAAAAGATGTTTATCACTCCGGACGACGACCCGGCAGCCTGCCTTGATGCATTGATTGAGCATCACGAATCACCCCTGTTGATCGTTTCCCACATGCCCCTGGTGGGAGGGCTTGCCACGCTTCTGGTTGACGCACACCGCCGGGGCATTCCGTTCATGACCTCCCAGGCCGTCATGCTGGATATGCCAGTAGTCGGCCCCGGTTGCGCTGACTTGAAAGCCCAGTTTCTGCCCTGATATCGCCAGTAAGTAATTTCTGAATCCTCAAATCCGAGCCCGACTATGTACAGCTTTCCAATCGACTACGTGGAGCCGGTCTTCCGGCCTCCCAGTGAAGCCAAGTCACTGATCCTGCCGGTCACCAACGGCTGCTCCTGGAACAAGTGCACGTTTTGCGAGATGTATACGCAGCCGCAAAAGAAATTCCGGGCCCGCAAGCCTGAAGATGTGCTCCAGGACATCCGTAATGCGGCTCGCAGCCTGGGTGGCGTGCGCCGAGTTTTTCTTGCAGACGGTGATGCCATGGTATTGCCGACCCGTCGCCTGTTGGAAATACTGGGTCAGCTCAGGGAGGCTTTTCCGGATCTTCAGCGGGTTTCCAGCTACTGTCTGCCCCGCAACCTCGCGAAAAAGACCGTAGAAGAACTGGCTCAACTGAAGGATGCAGGCCTTGAAATTCTCTATGTCGGTATGGAATCCGGCGATGATGAAATCCTGCGCCGGGTCAACAAGGGCGAAACCTGGGAATCCACCCGCTCGGCACTGCTGAAAATCCGTGAGGCGGGTCTTACGAGCTCTGTCATGGTGCTGAATGGGCTGGGCGGAGAAAACCTTTCGCGCCAGCACGCGATAAATACCGCAACGCTCTGCAACGAGACACAGCCGGATTATCTTTCCACCCTCGTGGTCAGTTTCCCACAGGGAGAAGAACGTTTCCGGGAGGGCTTCGGAGACGATTTCGTGCCGCTGTCCCAAAAAGGGCTCTTTGAAGAGATACGCCTCTTCCTGGAGCATCTTGAGCTGGATAAGACCATCTTCCGCAGTGATCACGCTTCAAATTACCTCGTGCTGAAAGGCACGCTGGGCCGTGACAAGCAGAAAATGCTGGACCAGGTAAACCTCGCCATTACCAACCCCGGTGCAGCACCGTTGCGCGCGGAGTGGATGCGCGGGTTGTAATTCAGATGGCCGGGAGCCACCGTTATGAGCATGAATCCGGATAATCTTGCAAAGCAGGTGGAGGAAACCGTGAAGAAGGTCGGGAATCCACCCATTGATCAGTGGGACCCCGAGCTTTCCGGGGATATGGATCTTCGCATCAGCCGCGATGGTCAGTGGATCTTCAAAGGCGAGCCGCTGGCTCGAGAAGCGATTGTACGTCTGTTTTCCACCATTCTCCGCCGGGAAAGCGACGGCGAATACTACCTGGTGACGCCCGTTGAAAAGTGGCGCATCCAAGTCGAGGATGCGCCGTTGCTCGCCCATTCCCTGACCGTGACTGGAGAGAGCGACCGTCAGGTCATTTCCCTGACCACCAATGTCGGCGAAACCCTCGAGATTGGCCAGGACCATCCACTGGAAGTGACTACCTATCCGGGCTCCGATGAGCCAAGACCCGTGGTAAAGGTTCGCCATGGGGTCGAAGCGCGACTGGTAACCGCAGCCTATTACGACCTGGCGGAGCATGTTGTGGAACGGAATGAAGACGGACACCCGGTTCTTGGGGTATTCAGCCACGGAATTTTCTACAAAATCGGGCAGGGTGGTTGAAAACCCGTACCACGGCCCCAGAATTACGGTAGAAAACGCATTAGCTCAGTTGTTAAACTGTGTTTTCATACTTGTTATGAGCCTGGCTCTCTAACGAGGCCCGGTGGTCGTTAGTCCCTCTGTTCAGTCTGGCTGTTCACGATCACTTTCGATTGCCTAAATCAATTAAACAGTCATTGCGGACACGCAAGGAGATCACATGGCCCAACCTCGTGTTGTCACCATCCATTACACGCTCACCAACGATCAGGGAGAGCAGCTTGATTCCTCCCGTGTAGAAGGTCGTGAGCCTCTGTCTTACCTGGAAGGTGCACAGAACATTATCGGTGGACTGGAAAGTGCACTGAACGAAAAGAACGCAGGCGATCAGGTTAAGGTTTCTGTAGAACCTGCTGAAGGCTACGGCGAAGTTAACGAAGAGCTGATCCAGCCGGTTCCGCGTTCTGCATTTGAAGGCGTCGATACCATCGAGCCGGGCATGCAGTTCCAGGCGCAGACCCCGGGCGGCCCCCAGGTCGTTCGTGTGGTAGAAGTTGGCGACGAAACCGTCACCATCGACGCCAACCATCCGCTCGCTGGCCAGACTCTGCACTTCGACGTAGAAGTGGTAGAAGCTCGCGACGCGACTGACGAAGAGCAAGAGCACGGCCACGCTCACTAAGCTTTTCTGAAGCGCAACGAAAAACGGTTCCCTCGGGAGCCGTTTTTTTATGCCAAAAAAAACGGCCCGCGAGGGGCCGTTTTCTACCGGAATCCGGACTTACATGTTCGGATAATTCGGGCCACCGCCCCCTTCCGGAGTTACCCAGTTAATGTTCTGTGCAGGATCCTTGATGTCGCAGGTCTTGCAGTGAACACAGTTCTGGGCGTTGATCTGGAAGCGCTTTCCGCTGCCATCGTCTTTCTCGACAACTTCATAAACACCAGCCGGGCAGTAGCGCTGCGCAGGCTCATCGTATTTAGGCAGGTTGTCGCGGATCGGAAGTTCCGGATCGGTCAGTTTAAGGTGAACCGGCTGATCTTCCTCGTGGTTGGTGTTTGAAATGAACACCGAGGACAGACGATCGAAGGTCAGGGTGTTATCCGGCTTGGGATAGGTCACCTTCTTGCACTCGGCTGCCGGCTTCATGGTGGCATAATCCGGAGTGGTATCGTGGAAGGTAATCGGTAGGCTGCCGCGCAGGATGTTCTGCTCAAAGTAGGCGATGGCGCCACCGACTATATTGCCGAACTTGTGCATCGCCGGGCCGAAGTTACGCTCTGCGTATAGCTCCTTGAACAGCCAGCTGTCTTCAAATTTCTTCTGGAAGCTGCTGATCTCTTCGCCGCTCTTGCCGTCCTTCAGCGCTTCGAAAACTGCCTCGGCGCCCAACATGCCGGACTTCATGGCGGTGTGGGAGCCCTTGATCTTGGAACCGTTCAGCGTGCCCGCGTCACAGCCCAGCAGGAGACCACCCGGGAAGCTCATCTTGGGCAGAGCGTTGTAGCCACCCTTGGTAATTGCACGGGCGCCGTAGGAAACGCGCTTGCCGCCTTCGAGGTGTTTCTTGATTTCCGGATGCAGCTTCAGCCGCTGAAATTCCTCAAACGGGCTCAGATGCGGGTTGCTGTAGGACAGATCGGTGATCAGGCCCACATATACCTGGCCATTCTCGAGGTGATACAGGAAGGAACCACCGGTGGAGCCAGTTTCTTTCAGGGGCCAGCCGGTGGTATGAACTACGAGGCCCGGCTCGTGTTTGGCCGGATCAATATCCCACAGTTCCTTGATACCGATACCGTAGTGCTGCGGGTCTTTGCCTTCATCAAGCTTGAACTCGTTGATCAGGCGCTTGCCCAGGTGACCGCGGCAGCCCTCGGTGAACAGGGTGTACTTCGCGCGCAGTTCCATGCCGGGCATGTAGCCGTCTTTTTCGGAACCGTCGCGGGCCACGCCCATATCGCCGGTAATGATGCCTTTTACCTGACCGTCTTCAATGATGGTTTCGGACGCGGCAAAGCCGGGATACACCTCAACGCCAAGCTGTTCGGCCTGTTCGGCGAGCCAGCGGCACAGGTTACCCAGGCTGATAATGTAGTTGCCATGGTTGTGCATGTTCTTGGGCACAAACGCATTCGGGATCTTGGTGGCGCTGTCCTGGTTCTTCAGCAGGAAAATGTCGTCCCGGGTAACGGGCGTGTTGAGCGGAGCGCCTTTCTCTTTCCAGTCCGGGAAGAGTTCGTTGAGGGCAGTGGGCTCGAATACGGTACCGGCCAGAATGTGGGCGCCGATCTCAGAACCTTTCTCTACAACGCATACGGTGAGTTCCTCGCCAGCTTCCTGTGCCAGTTGCATGACACGGCACGCTGCCGACAGGCCCGCCGGGCCGCCGCCGACGATCAGAACATCAAATTCCATCGATTCGCGTTCCACGTTGGTCTCCTCAAACATCTTTAATGGATATTATGTGCCCGCAGGCCAATTATTCTGGGCCGCCATCATACCGGTAAAAGTGCCTATAGACGACTGCCCCAAGCCGTTTGTCCCGACTTGCATAACCAAAAGGATACCGCATTTGAAGAATCAAACAAACGTTTGTTTGAAATTCGCCCTGTCCTTTGGCATTGTAAGAGCACACTGAAACATCGTGTGTTTTGAGTCGAAATCTAGTATCGTCTCATTGCCGTCCCCGGTCAATACCGGGGAATTGGCTGAAAGTTCAGTCCTGGCGCGTCGTTTGAGGCTATTGATTCTGCCGTGTGTTGCCTCCATCATTAGTGCGCATTGAATTTCGGCAGGCTCTGCGCGAGGACTGCAAGTCATAAACCCATCGTAGAAGAACGAGGAATCTATGAAGGTTCTGGTCGCTGTAAAACGAGTAATCGACTACAACGTAAAGGTGCGCGTCAAGCCGGACAACACCGGTGTTGACCTCGCCAACGTCAAGATGGCAATGAACCCGTTCTGCGAAATCGCGGTAGAAGAAGCCGTTCGCCTGAAAGAGAAGGGTGTTGCCAGTGAAATCGTGGTGGTATCCATTGGCCCGAAAGCCTCCCAGGAGCAGATTCGTACTGCGCTGGCGCTGGGTGCTGACCGTGGTATCCACGTCGAAACGGACGAGGAGGTTCAGTCTCTCGAAGCGGCCAAGCTGCTCAAGGCTGTTGTTGAGAAAGAAGAGCCGAAGCTGGTCATTCTTGGCAAGCAGTCCATCGATTCCGATAACAACCAGACTGGCCAGATGCTGGCCGCGCTGACCGGCATGGGTCAGGGTACTTTCGCTTCCGAAGTGGTTGTTGAGGGCGACAAGGTTAACGTAACCCGCGAGGTAGACGGTGGTCTGATGACCGTTGCTCTGAACCTGCCTGCGGTTGTCACTACCGACCTGCGTCTGAACGAGCCGCGCTACGCTTCTCTGCCGAACATCATGAAGGCGAAGAAGAAGCCGCTGGACAACATGAGCCCGGCTGATCTGGGTGTCGACATCGCTCCGCGCCTTTCCACCCTGAAGGTTGAAGCGCCTGCTTCCCGTCAGGCGGGTGTGAAAGTGGCCGACGTTGCCGAGCTGGTCGATAAACTGAAGAACGAAGCGAAGGTGATCTAAATGAGCATCCTTGTAATTGCTGAACATGACAACAGCAGCCTGAAACAGGCTACCCTGAATGTTGTAGCGGCTGCCAAGGCCATCGGCGGAGACATCGACGTACTGGTTGCCGGTGAGAACTGTGGTGCCGTTGCTGAAGCAGCTGCGAAGGCCGAAGGCGTTAACAAGGTGCTGGTTGCCGACAACGCTGCTTATGGTCACTTCCTGGGCGAAAACCTGGGTGAGCTGGTTGCCGAAGTAGGCAAGGGCTACAGCCATATTCTCGCCGCCGCTGGCACCGTGGGCAAAGACTTCATGCCGCGCGTTGCTGCGCTGCTGGACGTTGCCCAGGTTTCCGACATCATGCGCGTGGAGTCCGAAGACACCTTCGTTCGCCCGATCTACGCTGGTAACGCGATTGCCACTGTAAAATCCAGTGACAGCATCAAAGTCGTTACTGTTCGTCCGACTGCGTTCGACCCGGTTGCTGCTGAAGGTGGCTCCGCTGCCGTTGAACAGCTGGACGTTGTAAAAGACGCTGGCCTGTCCCAGTTCGTTAGCGAAGAGCTGGCCAAGTCTGACCGCCCTGATCTGGCAAGCGCCGGTATCGTGGTTTCCGGTGGTCGCGGCATGCAGAACGGTGACAACTTCAAGATGCTGGAGCAGGTAGCCGATCTGATGGGTGCTGCGGTTGGCGCATCCCGTGCTGCTGTCGATGCCGGTTTCGTGCCGAACGACATGCAGGTTGGCCAGACCGGTAAGATTGTTGCTCCGCAGCTGTACATCGCCGTGGGTATTTCCGGTGCCATCCAGCATCTGGCCGGTATGTCCGATTCCAAGGTGATCGTTGCGATCAACAAGGATGAAGAAGCACCGATCTTCCAGGTTGCTGATTATGGTCTGGTAGCGGACCTGTTCGAAGCCGTTCCGCAGCTTGAAGAAGAGCTGAAGAAAGTTCTGTAACTTTCTGCCTGGCTTGAGAAAAGGCACCTTCGGGTGCCTTTTTCTTTTGGGTGAAGCCAGAATACCTGCCATGATATCTGACCCCCACGGTTGAACCGGATATACAAACCATGACCACAATGCCGTTTGATGCCTTAGCCTGCCCACTGGACGGCTGCCCACTGGCGCCCAGCGAAAAGACCTGGCGTTGCGAGAACGGACACAGCTTCGACGTTGCCCGGCAGGGCTACGTGCATCTGTTACCCGTTCAAAAGAAACGTTCCCTGGACCCGGGTGATAGCAAGGAAATGGTCGCAGCCAGACAACGGTTTCTGAATGCAGGGTTCTACACAAAGATCGCCGAGGCTGTGAGCAATCAGGTATTGCAGTGGCTCCCGAGCGAGGGCACTGGATCGATTCTGGACGCAGGCTCTGGTGAAGGTTATTACCTTCGACACCTCGCGAGCTTGGCTGGCGCCAGAGATATCTCCATGATCGGCGTCGACATCTCCAAGTGGGCGGTTCTGGCCGCGGCCAAACAGGACAAACAGACCCGGTGGGTGGTTGGCAGCAATGCCAACCTGCCAATACTGCCAGAATCCCTGGATCTCGTGCTTTGCCTGTTCGGTTTTCCGGTTTACAGCGAGTTCGCCAGAGTGCTCAAGACTGGCGGGAAGGTGATGCAGGTGGATGCCGGTGCAGACCATCTTCGGGAACTGCGTGAAATCATTTATCCCGAACTGAAACCACCCGCAGACACTGAGATAGTTGATCCCGAGGGCTTCCGGACCCTGGATTCGACCGTGCTAAGGTTTCCGTTGAGTCTTCCGGACCAGGACAGCATCGCCGATCTCCTGGCCATGACACCCCATCTTTATCGGGCCAACTCGGAGGGCCTTGAGAAGGCTGCTTCGCTCGAATCACTGGTGGTGACAGTCGACGTGGTTCTGAAATGCCTGGAAAGGCGTTAACCCCCGAATTTCATTGACCGTCGTCGGAACCCTGAGCCTTGCCGCTCTTGCGGGAGGCGAGCCGCCTTTCTGCTTTCCCGATGATCAGGGTATCGGCGAGGATGTGCAGGGCCTTGTTGGTCGTGCGCACGGTCTTGTAGATCTGTTGACTCTTCTGGTCATGGGTGGCCCGAGCTTTGCGGGCAGTCTGCCGGAACTCTTCATCCTTCGAGAACAGATCAATCAGCCCGAAAGTCGTGTTCGAGATTGCTTTGTGCAGCTTTTCTACGGCGCTCGCGCCACCCGAAACCGAGTCCTCCAGCAACCGCGCCCGGTTCCGGACCTCGAGAAGATCCATTCTGCTTTTCTGGATGGCACTGTGCGCCGACACACGATGGGAATTGAGAATCCGTGCTTCACGGCGACAGAGCAGCAGCTGCCAGTAGGCGATGCAGAATCCGCAAAAGGCCAGTAGCAGCAACAATACGATTGCGGCCAGGTTCATGATGGGGCCCTCCAGTCACACATTGCGATCATCGATACTCAATCTGCATATCCACGTCGATTTCGCGCTCTGTCATTTCTTCCTCAAGTTCTTTCATCACTTCCTGGTACACCATTTTGCGAACCATCACGGGGAGTTTGTCGGCAAGCACTCGGGCAGAGCGTGACTCCCGCTTGGCCAGGGCAATCGGATCCAGTACCCGAAGCGTAATAACCAGCTCCGGTTCCTGCTCGGAATCTGCGATATCGTCGTTCTCCATCATTCGGGCGATCACTTTGCGCTGTTCAAGAACCTGCCAGCAGACAAAGCCGCTGAACAGGACAAGCAGGATGCTCAAGACTGTTAAAAAGGTGATCAATTCGAACCTCCGGAAATCGTTTTCTTGCTCTGCCTGCCAGTGTGCCCCAAGCAGTATGACAAACGATTGGCCGTGAAGACGGATTTCCCGGTGTTGCCGGGAAAGTAGAACGAGCGCTCAAAACTGTTAACATTGGTTGCAGTTGTTCAATGAGCTACGCAGAATCAACGGGTTAAGGCCGACTATTCATACCAACAGAGGATTGTTCATGGTTTGGTTCAAGGCGTTTGCAAGTGGTTTTCTCGCAACCCTGGTGTTTCATCAGGGTCTGTTCGCACTGTTCTGGCTAGGGGGCATCGTGCCCGCAGCGCCCTTCAACCTGTCACCGGTGCCGCCGCTGGGTGTGCCCCAGGTTGTGTCATTGGCGTTCTTTGGTGGCCTTTGGGGCATGTTGTTGTGGCTGATCCTCGGGCGCCTGGCAGGGGTGAAGTTCTGGCTGGGGCATGTCATTGTAGGGGCTGTAGGTCCCACCGCAGTCGCCATGCTGGTTGTATTCCCCCTGAAAGGGCTAGATGTCTCGGCCCAGACCTGGGTGGGCGGCTTGCTCCTCAACGGTTTCTGGGGCCTGGGTGTTGCCGTATTCATGCGTCTGATGGGCGAGAAAGCAGTTGCCGGGCTCCGCTGAAATACCATTGATTCGTTATCAATTTCTGTTGTCATCACTGTTTACTAAGGAAGAGCAATGACCAAATCCGCAGAAACAGCCCATGATCTGGTGGTGTTCGGTGCCACCAGTTTCGTCGGCCAGATTCTTACCCGTTACTTGCTCGAAACCTATGGCGTGGGCAAATCGGTAAAATGGGCGATTGCCGGGCGCTCCGAGAGTAAGCTCAACGCGCTCAAGAGCGAACTTGGCGAAAAGGCCAGCGCTGTTCCGGTGATTCTGGCTGATGCGTCCGATGAAGACGCTCTGAAGGCCATGTGCGAGCAGACCCGGGTAATCATTTCCACCGTCGGCCCCTATGCCCTTTATGGTGAGCCGCTGGTCCAGGCCTGCGTGCGCAGCGGCACCGACTACTGCGATCTGACCGGTGAAGTTCAGTGGATTGCCAAGATGGTGCAGCGCTACGAGGAGGAAGCGAAAGCGTCCGGTGCGCGCATTGTTCACTGCTGTGGATTTGACTCGATTCCGTCTGATATGGGCGTCTGGTTCCTGCAGAACCAGGCAGAGCAGACCTTCGGCGAACCATGCCGGGATGTCCGCATGCGGGTAAAAACCGCCAAAGGCGAATTCTCAGGCGGCACCGTTGCCTCCCTGATGAACGCAGTGAAGGAAGCCTCGGCCGATCCAAAACTGCGAAAACAAATGGCCAATCCGTTCTCCATCTGCCCGCCGGAGCATCGCTCCAAGACCCGTCAGCCCAGCCTTAAAGGCGCGGAGTTCGACAAGACCTTCAACGCCTGGCTTGCGCCTTTCGTAATGGCAGCGATCAACACCCGGGTGGTACACCGTTCCAACGCTATGCAGAACGCGCGCTATGGCAAGGAGTTCACCTACGACGAGGCCATGATGACCGGTCGTGGTACCAAGGGACGTCTGGCAGCCTATGCCGTCACCGGTGGCCTGGGGGCATTCTTGATGGCCTCGGCCATCAAACCGACCCGCTGGCTGGTGGAAAAGTTTGTGCCGCAGCCCGGTGAGGGACCGAGCCCGGAAGCCCAGAAAGCCGGATTCTATGATCTTCGTTTCGTTGGTCGAACAGAGGATGGCAAAACCATCATCACCAAGGTGACTGGCGATCGGGATCCGGGCTATGGCTCCACTGGCAAAATGTTGGGCGAGGCAGGCATGTGCCTGGCGTTCGATATTCCGGCGGAGCAGCCGGGCGGGTTCTGGACGCCGGCCTCTTTGCTGGATGGCAAGCTGATGGACCGGCTCACCAGCAAGGCGGGCCTGACCTTCGAGGTGCTCGAAACCCGCTAACCGCTCAGGTAAATCACACGGTCGGTGCCCGGCAGGGCTTCCGACCCGTGTGCCAGGCTGATCACGGTTTTTCCTTCCAGAAGTGTTTCCATCCGTTTTGACACCCGCCCCCGGGTTTCGGCATCCAGGCCGGTAAACGGCTCATCCAGTATGACCAGCGGGGCTGGGTTCAACAGCACCCTCGCGAGGGCCACACGCCGGGCTTCACCGCCGGAGAGTCGGCTGCCGGCACTGCCCAGCCAGGTATCGAGCTGATCCGGTTCTGTGGCGAAGCGCTCAGCCAGTTCCATCTGCTCCAGAATGCCCCACAGTTCGGTATCCGACGCCTCAGGCGAACCCAGTAACAGATTGGCTCTCAGGGTGTCCTCGAACAACACGGTTTTCTGGGTAAGATAGACGCAATCTGTTCGAGCCAGGCTGCCGTGGGCATGGCGTAACAGGCCGGCGAGCACATCCGCCAGAGAGGACTTGCCGCTGCCGGAATGGCCGAGAATCCCAACCCGCTCGCCGCTCTCAATCTCAAGATTGAAGCGGGTGAACAACGGCGCGTAACCACTGTGTTTGACCGAGATATTTTCGGCGAGCAGTGCCGTCTCTGGCGGCAGGCCTGCTGCTTTTGGCGTACCCGGCTGTTTGTCCTCCCGGCAATCCCGGTTCAGCCGCGATGCTGATGCCAGGGTGGCTCCGAGTTTCCCGAAAGCGTCGGGCAGCATGGCGTAGACCTCTGCCAGGCCGAGCAGGGCAATCGGCAGCAAAACCAGCACCGGGCCGGACACGGTGCCAGCCTGGAACAGGGCGAAACCCGCCCAGAGCGCCACAACCGCAGAAAGATTGACCAGCAAATGAGAGCCTGCCAGATGCCAGCCGACCCGGGTATCGGCCTTCGCCTGCTCGGAGGTAACCTGATGCGCCTGACGCATCAGCCAGGCCGCATGTTTACCGGTCCGCCCGGCAGCGGTCAGCTCCGGGAAACCCTCAATGTGCTCAATCACGGCCGTGCGCAAATCCTCCTGCCGGTCGCTTTGCCGGGCAGAAAGGCGCCAGGTTCTCAGGTATACGCCAACGGTGGCGATCAACAGAGCAATTACCAGTAACAGACCAACCAGCAATGCCGTCCCGACATCAAACAGCACGGCGGCAAGTACCACGACCGCAAGGGTGACAAGGCCAGCCAGCGCTGCAGGCGCGATCAGCCGCAGGTACAGCGTATCCAGGGCATCCACATCACTGGTTAGCCTCGACAGCCACTGGGCGCCGCTCAGTTCGCCACGGCGAATACGACTGGCCTGTGACAAACGCCGGAACAGGGCCACGCGGATATCCGTGAGCAGACGCAACACAGTATCGTGATTGTAGACCCGCTCCAGATAGCGGAACACCGTGCGGGAGACGGCAAAGAAACGGATGGCACCGCCGGGAACATACAGATTGATGGTCGCGGCGACACCGGCCGCCAGAAGCAGACCCACTAAGGCAGTTTCGGTGATAAACCAGCCGGAAACCGCCAACAGGGCTATACCGGAGAGCAGGGTGGCCAGAATCAGAAAACCACCGACAACCAGGCGACCGGGGCGTTTGAAAATCAGGTCCAGCCAGGGTTTCAGTTCACGCATCGCGAACCTCCCCGCCGGACACCAGCAGCACTCGGTTGGCCAGAGTCAGGAGAGCCTGGTGGTGGGTTGAGAAAACCAGGGTTTTACCGGCTACCGCCAGTTTATGCAGGGCCTCTAATACAAACACCTCACTGTCGCTATCCAGACCCGCAGTCGGTTCATCCAGCAGGATCAGATCGTAATCCGCCAGAAAGATACGGGCGAGACTGAGACGCCGGGCCTGGCCGCCGGAGAGTCCCTGACCCTCTTCCGACACCGGGCTGTAGATTCCCTGTTGCCGGCTGTCCAGCAGGGAGCCAAGGCCCACGTTACGCAGCGCCGTTTCAATGGCAATATCGGAGGCATCCGGAGTAGTCAGTCTGAGGTTATCGGCCCAGGTACCCTGAACCAGAAAACCTTTCTGCCCCAGCCAGCCAAACCGGAAACTGCCCGGTGCTTCGCCGAACAGATGAACTTCACCGGTGTCCGGCGCCATGAAGCCGGCCAGAAGATGTAGCAGGGTGGATTTGCCACCGCCGGAAGGGCCGGTCAGGGCAATCACTTCACCTTTCTGGATGGTCAGGGACAGATCTTTCAGCACCGTTTGGTCGGTCCGGAAACCTTTACCGACGGCACGCAGCTCAATCCGGTCTTCCGAACCCTCGACCGACGCCATCTCTGATGCGGTTTCAAAGTTCACCGGCAGATCCAGCCGCTCAAGTATCTCTGAGCCGGCGCCCATGGCCGCGGCGCGATCGTGGTAATGCTGGGAGAGCGTGCGCAGCGGCTGGAAAAACTCCGGGGCCAGCAACAGGATCAGCAACCCGGAAAACAGGGTCAGATCCTCGGAAGGGCCGTAGGTGATATAGCCAAGCAGACCAAACCCGATGTAGATGGCGATCACGGCGATGGCCACAGAGGCAAAGAACTCCAGAACCGCTGAGGACAGAAAAGCGACCCTGAGCGTTTTCATGGTAATGCGGCGGTAGTGATCAGAGCGCTTGCGAATGAGCTCCGCAGCGCCGGCCGTCTGGCCGAACAGCTGCAGGGTGGTCAGGCCGCGCACCTTGTCCAGGAACTGGCCGGAAAGCCGGCTGATGGTTTCAAAGTGCTGCTGGTTCAGTTTCTCCGCGCCCATGCCCACCAGGGCCATGAACAGGGGAATCAGCGGCGCGGACAGCAGCAGGAAAATGCCGGCCAGCCAGTCCAGCCAGAACACCAGGGCCAGGATCAGCAGCGGCACAATCATCGACAGGGTCATCTGCGGCAGAAACCGCGCAAAGTAACCGTGCAGGGCTTCCACATGGTCAATCCACTCCCTGGCCAGGGTGCCAGCGGAAGACTGGCCCAATTCAACCGGGCCTGTGGCCTGCCAGTGTTTGTGGAGCTGTCGTCGGGCATCCCGGCGAACCTGTTCGCTGCAACGCGCCGCAAACCGGGTCTGAAAACCCTGGCCCAGCGCACGAACAACCAGCGCCAGGATCAGACCGAGAAAGAGGGGAGTGAGGTCCGCAACCGGGACCTCGTCAATGATGCCCAGGTGGATAATCCGGGCAAGCAAAACCATCTGAATAATGGTGGCAATGCCGGCAACGGTGCCGGCAGCCACGGTACTTCGGATCCACAGGCGACTGCCACGGGCCAGATCCGCAAGCCATCCTTTGACGGCTTTCTGATCGGCGGCGGAGGTATTCTCTCCGCCCCCATTGGCCGATGGCTCCGCCACTTAGTGATATCCCTCGCCGGCGCGTACCTTGCCGCGGAAGACCCAATAGGTCCAGGCGGTGTAGACCAGCACAATCGGAATCACGAACAGCAGACCCAACAGGAGGAACAGCTGGGATTCATAGGCGGAGGCTGCCTCCCAGAGCGTGTATTCCGGCGGGACCACATAGGGCCAGCGGCTGACCACCAGGCCCAGATAGGTGGTGATGAACAGGCCCATGGTAGCCACGAACGGCATGCCGTCTTTGCGATCACGAACCGAACGGTAAATCTGGATAGCACAAAGCAGTGTCAGAACCGGCAGGACCCAGATAATGCTCAGGTTGGAGAACCAGCGCTCACGCACCATTTCATCCACGAAGGGCGTCCAGACGCCGATGATGCCAAAGACCACCAACACCGCGAGGAGCAAGGGCAGGGTGATCTTGTAGGCCCACTGCTGCAGATTCCCCTCGGTTTTCATGATCAGCCAGGTGGAACCCAGCAGGGCATAGCCGGCCAGCATACCCAGACCCGTGAGCACGGTGAACGGCGTCAGCCAGTCCAGCGCGCCGCCAACATAGACGCCATTGGCGGTTTCAAAGCCCTGGATATAGGCCCCGACCACGGCGCCCTGGGCAAAGGATGCAACTGTGGAGCCGCCGGCAAACGCCCAGTTCCAGAGATAACGTGACGTACGGGCCTTGAACCGGAACTCAAAGGCCACGCCCCGGAAAATTAGCCCGGCCAATAGCAGGAATACACCTATATAGAGTGCCGGCAGGAAGATGGAATACACCATGGGGAAGGCGGCCAGAAGACCGGCGCCACCGAGCACCAGCCAGGTTTCATTGCCGTCCCACACCGGGGCCACCGAATTCATCATGGTGTCGCGGGCTTCCTCGTTCGGAGCAAAGGGGAAGAGAATGCCCACGCCCAGGTCGAACCCGTCCATCAACACATACATGATGATGCCGAAGCCGATAATGAATGCCCAGATAAGAGGCAGATCAAACAGTTCCATAATCAGTGACCTCCCTGGTTGACGGGCTTGGCAGTACCAACAGTATCGTCAGAATTGTGGTCAATTTCGAAAGGCACGTGTGCAGCGGAGAACGGACGCTTGGGTCGATCTGCCTCGTGTTCGTCCTCATCACGGTCTTCAAGACCGACATACAACACACGCATGAGGTAGTAGACACCGGCAGAAAACACCAGAGCGTACACAACGATATAGCCGATGAGCGTGAACAGCGCCATGCCGCCGGTCAGCGACGGGGTCAGGGCCTCGGCCTGGGTCATCTGGCCATACACCAGCCAGGGCGCGCGGCCCACTTCGGTTACGAACCAGCCGGTGAGTACCGCAAAGAAGGGCGCAATGCTCATAAAACGCATCCCCTGCAGGAACCAGTTGGTGCGCCAGTACCTGCCGCCGGCACGCAGAACCAGGCCGGTTACCGCGAAGGCGATCATCAGCAGGCCAATACCTACCATGATCCGGAAGGACCAGAACACAATCGCCACCGGAGGCTGCTCTTCAACCGGCACTGCGCTCACACCCGGCACCTCTCCGTCCCATTCATGGGTCAGGATGAAGCTGGCCAGGCTGGGAATACCGATCTCGTACAGGTTCCGCTGGTTTTCCTGATCGGGAATGGCGAACAGCAGCAACGGCACATTGCGGGAGGTTTCCCAGTTACCTTCCATGGCCGCAACCTTGGTGGGCTGGTGCTCCAGGGTGTTCAGACCGTGGAAATCACCCAGCACCGCCTGAGCAGGAGCAATGAACAGCAAAAGCCACAGGCACATGGACAGCGCTTTCTTATTGGCCTCCACCTCGCGACCCCGCAGGAGATACCAGGCGCTCACGCCGGCCACCACGAAGCCGCCGGTCAGGAAGGACGCCAGCGCCATATGGCCAAAGCGGTAAGGGAAGGACGGGTTAAAGATCGCCTCGCTCCAGGAAGTCACATAGAACACGCCATCACGGAGTTCGGTGCCCGCGGGAGTCTGCATCCAGCTGTTGGCCGAGAGAATCCAGAAGGAGGAAATAAAGGTACCCGTCGCAACCATGATGGCGGCAAACAGGTGAACGCCAGCCGGCACCTTATCCCGGCCGAAGAGCAGCACCCCGAGGAACGCCGCCTCCAGGAAGAACGCCGTAACCACCTCATAACTCAGGATAGGGCCAAGGAAGTTGGCCGAGGCCTGCGCGAAATTGCTCCAGTTGGTTCCGAACTGGAACGACATCACGATGCCCGACACCACCCCCATACCAAACACCACGGCAAACACCTTGGTCCAGAAGGCAGAGAGCTTCACCCACACAGGATTCTCGGTTTTGAAGGCAAGGCCTTCGAGTACCGCGATGTAGGAAGCGAGGCCGATGGTAAACACCGGAAAAATGGCGTGAAATGACACCACGAACGCGAACTGGATTCGCGATAGGATGAGAGGATCAAGTTCCATGGGAACCCTCCGGTAACGATCACATCATAACAAACGGGCCCAGCGAACCCGTTCAGCCGCTGCCTTAGCTCTGATTGTTATATTGTTATTACCGGCAGATGGTTACTATGCTACTAAATAAGCTAGCAGTTTCGATAGGGCCGATTGTCGCACCCTTGATTTAAAACAATTATGGTGATGCCGATGAGCTTTTACGAAGACAGAATACTGCCTCACATCATAGACCGGGCTTGCTCAATGGGCCAGGTGATGAAACTTCGTAGCCAGGTGGTTCCCCATGCCAAAGGTGTGGTTCTGGAAGTGG
The DNA here is from genome assembly GCF_056857715.1 of Marinobacter sp. L-13. Taxonomy (NCBI): domain Bacteria; kingdom Pseudomonadati; phylum Pseudomonadota; class Gammaproteobacteria; order Pseudomonadales; family Marinobacteraceae; genus Marinobacter; species Marinobacter sp. L-13. The sequence continues at coordinate 49,218 of NZ_JBSXNQ010000042.1, read as the reverse complement.
GTATGGGCTCGGCCATCAACATGGAATTCTACAACGCCAATAATGTCGATATGGTGTACGGCCTGGAGCCCTCAGAAGGCATGCGTAGAAAGGCCCAGCCCAACCTTGCCAAAACTCCAATAAAGGTTGAATGGCTGGATCTGCCCGGGGAGAAAATCCCTCTGGACGACAACTCCGTGGACACCGTTCTGCTGACCTTCACCCTGTGTACGATCCCCGACTGGAACGCCGCTCTTCAACAGATGCGCCGAGTGCTCAAACCCGGCGGTGAACTCCTGTTCCTCGAACACGGCGAATCGCCCCACGACGACACGAGAAAATGGCAAAACCGCATCACCCCGGGCTGGAAAAAGCTGGCCGGCGGCTGCCACCTGAACCGACACATCGCAGACCTGATCCGTCACGCCGGCTTTGAAATCCAGGAACTTGAAAACCTCTACATCCCCAAGGCACCGAAAATCGCGGGATACATCTATAAGGGCAGGGCGATCAACCCGCTAGAGACCAGCCCGGCAGCCTGATAGTGCGGGCAGAATCCGAATTGCGTTACCCCACGGAGACTTATACAATTCTGTCCGTCAAAACCTCCCCCGACTGCTCCGGTGGTGAAATTGGTAGACACAAGAGACTTAAAATCTCTCGACCGTTAGGTCGTGCCGGTTCGATTCCGGCCCGGAGCACCACCTTTGTTGTCAATGTCCCCAAGTGTTTTCTTGTGGTCCTCGTCAACCCGCAGGTATCGACGGCAAATGAGCAGTGATCGAAGCTCTCACGCCTGCCGTACGCTTTAACTCAATGTTTTCCGCATGAGGAGACAAACCGCCATGGCCGAAGTCGAAACTATTGGTAAGCAAATCGCATGTTACGTGAACGATCCCATCGAGAAAGCCAAGAGGCTGATCGTGACGCCAGTGGGGCAGGCGAGAATGATTGTCTGTACGCCATCACCCGGCCAGGGTGCCTCGTCGGCGATTGAAGCGGCAAACAGTCTGCTTTCGGAAGATGATCAGATAGCGCTGGTCGAAGATGTCAGTGAGCTGACAGATCCTGCGCAGGTGGTTTCCATCATCAATGATGGTGGTATCGAGACCGAAAAGGGGTTTCATGTGGCTTTCAGTCTTTCTGACGAGACGATTGCAAGGCAAGTGGAGAAAGAGCTCGACCTCAAGTCTTTACGGGGAAATAGCCCCGTCTGATGGATAGGCGGCCATTTGGCCGCTGCCACTATTTTTTCGACATTGCTTCCAGCATTTTGTTAACCGCTTCCAGGTGCTCAGGCTCGTTGTGGCACATGCCCTGGAAGTTGGCGCACACATCCAGAAAATCCTTCAGCTCCATCCTCGGTGCCATTTTCATCAGGCGTTTGGTGAGGCGAGTGGCTTTCGGTGGTTGGCTGGCCATGCGGTTTGCCATGGCATTGGCGGCGTTCATCAGTTCGTCCGCTGGCACCACCTCCAGAACAATGCCCAGCTCCTTTGCCTCGGTAGCATCGATCACCCGCCCGGTAAGCGTTAGCTCGAAGGCGCGCTGGTAGCCGATCAGGCGCTGCATGAACCAAGCGCCGCCGTCACCCGGAATGATTCCCAGGTTAAGAAAGGTTTCGCCGAACTTTGCGTTGTCCGAGGCAATGCGGATATCCGCCATGTTGGCCAAATCGAAGCCGGCGCCGATGGCCGGGCCGTTTACGGCAGCGATAATGGGCACTTCCACATTCTGCAGGGCCAGGGGAATACGCTGGATGCCTTTGCGGTAACGGTCGGCGCATTCGGCCACGTCACCGGCAAAATCGCCGCTGCGGTTGGTCATGTCCCGGATGTTGCCGCCGGCGCTGAACGCAGAGCCCGCTCCGGTGATCACCAGTACCGACACGTCTTCGCACTGGTTAACCCATTCCGCGGTGGTCACGATGTCGTCGATCAGGTTTGAGCCGGTCAGCGCATTGCGCAGGTCGTGACGGTTCAGAGTAAGCGTGGCGACACGGTTCTCGAGGGTCAACAGGGCATCGGTGAGCTTGGGTACGGTGGTCATTGTTGCGGTTCCTTGTTTTTGATCAGCGCGTATCTTCGCGCGCGGGAACCGGGTTAATCAACTGCCACCCGCGCTTTTCGGTACCGGCTTACTTCCGTCCAGCCATGCACCGCCAGGGCGGAGAATACAATAACACCACCTACCAGGCTGAGCTTTGGCGGTACTTCGCCGAGGAATAGCCAAACAAGGAAAGACCCGAACACGGTTTCCAGAAGCAGCATCAGGCTGACTTCCGCCGCCGGAATATAGCGGGGGCCAATCTGGATCAGGATGCACGCAGTGGGCAGGAACACAAGACAGAGCAGGGCGATAAAGAAGAAATCACGGGCCGAGGGCATCTGCGCACCACCAAGCAATGCCGCAACACCTGCCAACACCAGCGCGCCGAACATGAGCATCACGCTCATATCGCTGTCGGGTTTGGAGCGCGCTACGTTGAGGTTGGAGGCCAGGGCAGTGGCGGCAACCACGGCCATCAACAGACCCAGAGGGTCGCCCTTGCCGAATTCTCCCACGGCCATGAAGGTGGCGCCGGTGACGCACACCAAAATGACTACCCAGGTGCGAAGAGGCAGCGTTTCTTTCCAGACCGCCCAGGCAATCACGGCCGCGATGACCGGCGCGGTGTTCAGGATGACCAGCACATTGCCGGCGGCTGTGTTCTTCATGCCAACCACGAACCCAAGGGTACTGATGGCAAAGGCACCGGCACAGAACAGGCCTTTACGGCCGCATTTTCGAATTTCAGGCACCAGTCGGGAACGGTATCGCGCCCAGCTGATCACAAAAAAACTGATCGCCAGTAACAGGCCGCGCCAAAACAGAAAGACCACAGGATCCACGGAGGTGATTTTCACCAGCAACGCATCGGGCACGATAAACAGCACGCCCAGAGCTGCGATGGTCAGTCCTTTGATTCTGGTAGTCTGCAACGTGGCTTCGCCTGTTCCGGTGTGGTGGTTCGGTTAATTTATGGGTTGTCCTGTTCCGGCAGCGGCTGGATGCTGTTGATGTCGCCGGTTGGTGTTGCTGGATCGTCTTTTACGATTATGAAGACTGCTCCGCCGATAACCGCGATGGCGAAGATGGCTTTGAGGATCATTGATTTTGACATGCGTTATTCCTCTCTGCAGTTTTGGCTTCTACCAACAGCCTATGGGCAGCAGAGGTCTATAACAACCGCAACGCATTGAAAACTGAGCATCCTACAAAAGTCGCTTCGACAGTATAGACGCAGTCAGCAATACTCTGGGTAAGATTCCAGAATGCCCGGTGCAGCAACGATTCAAATGGAGTGTCCACATGACTGAACAAACACAAGAGCTGGTGCACAAGTACAGCGAAAATGGCATTACCACGCTTACACTGAACCAGCCGGAGAAGAAAAACAGCCTTTCCATGGCCATGCTCGAGGCCTTGTCTGAAGAGCTGGCGATCATCGCCTCCGATTCGAAAACGCGGGTTGTCGTCCTTGCGGCTCATGGCAACGTGTTTTGTGCCGGCCATGACCTCCGGGAAGTGCGTGAGCAGTTCGATAGCCATGAATTCCAGCTGGCCCTGTTTAACCAGTGTAGCAAGGTGATGCAGCAGATCGTGAACCTGCCCCGGCCAGTCATTGCGCGGGTTGCGGGTGTTGCGACCGCCGCCGGCTGCCAGCTGGTGGCCAGCTGCGACCTGGCCGTGGCGGCCGATACCGCCCGGTTTGCGACGCCTGGCGTGAATATCGGGCTATTCTGTTCCACGCCGATGGTGGCGCTGTCCCGGAATGTGTCACGCAAGCACGCGATGGAAATGCTGCTGACCGGTGAGATGATTGGTGCCGTGAAAGCTGAACGCATCGGACTGGTCAATCAGATTGTTGATGAGCAGCACCTGGACGAAATGGTTTACAAGCTGGCGCGTACCATTGCCGACAAGTCTGGTCATACCCTGAAGATTGGTAAGGAAGCCTTCTACCGGCAACTGGAAATGCCGCTGGAGGACGCTTATGAGTACACCTCAAAGGTGATGGCAGACAACATGATGGCGAACGACGCCCAGGAAGGTATCTGCGCATTTCTGGAGAAGCGCAAGCCAGAGTGGCAGGACAGCTGAACCGGTTGCTGAGACATTGCCCGGCCTAATTTGCGGGGCAATTGTCCTTTCCGATGGCGAGCCGGTCGCCCGTTCCGATTCCATGTTCCAGGAAAAAGCCGGCGTTCATCTCCACGGCCTCGATGAATGGCACACCGGCCGGGTAGGTGGGGCAACCGGATCCGCTGGCCGAGGGGCAGGGCACCATCTTGCGAATGCTGCCAATCTTGCCATCCTCGTTCAGGTAGGCGATGTCGAGGGGAATCAGGGTCTTGTACATCCAGAATCCGTGGCTGGCTGATCTCGGCTCGCGGTATTTAAACAGCATCCCGGCATCGGGAGCCATGGACGTACGGCCCATCAGTCCTTTCTGGCGTTGCTCGGAAGTGCCGGCAATCTCGAGTTGCACTGGCACCACGCCCGACGCAGACACAAAGCAGGCCTCGACAACCGGCAGGCCGTCCTGAGGCGCTGCAATGCCCGAGGAGCAGCCGTAGAGCAATAAGCTGGCTGCAAGGAGGGCCCAGACTTCCGCCCCCCGAACCGGGCTTGATGCGCAGGTCACGAGCGCAACCGGTAGCCGGTCTTGAAAATCCACCAGATGCCGACCATGCAGGCCGTGAGGAATACGAGGGTCATTCCCACACTGATGGCAATATGAACGTCAGACACGCCGTAAAACGCCCAACGGAAACCGCTGATCAGGTAAACCACCGGATTGAACAGGCTCACGGTCTGCCAGACCTCTGGCAGCATGTCGATTGAATAGAAGGTACCGCCAAGGAAAACCAGCGGTGTGACAATCATCATCGGCACGATCTGCAGTTTTTCGAATCCGTCGGCCCAGATGCCGATAATGAAACCGAACAGGCTGAAGGTCACCGAGGTAAGCACCAGGAAGGAGAGCATCCAGAAGGGGTGCAGTACGTCGTAGTCCACGAAGAACTTGGCGGTCGCCAGGATGATAAGCCCAAGAATGATGGACTTGGTGGCAGCAGCACCGACATAGCCCAGCACCACTTCCACATAGGAGACCGGGGCAGAGAGCACTTCATAAATCGTGCCCGAGAACTTGGGCATGTAGATGCCGAAGGAGGCGTTCGAAATACTTTGCATCAGCAGCGACAACATCACCAGGCCGGGGATGATGTAAGCGCCGTAGGCGATGTTGTCGATGTCGCCCATCCGCGAGCCAATCGCTGAGCCAAACACCACGAAATACAGGCAGGTGGATATAACCGGCGAGAGCACACTTTGCATCACAGTGCGCTTCATGCGGGCCATTTCAAAATTGTAGATTGCGCGGATACCGTACAGGTTCATGCATTTCTCCAGAATAGCCGGCAGTTTTACTCGTGCACCAGGCCGACAAAAATCTCTTCAAGGGAGCTTTCCCGGGTTTGAAGGTCTCGGTATTCGATACCGAGATCGCCAAGCGTGCGGAGCAATCGGGTTACCCCTGCCTGCTCTCGCTGGGAGTCGAAGGTGTATATCAGCTCGTAACCATCCTCTGACAGCTCTATCGGCTCCAGAGTCAGTTCACCGGGCACCTTGTCCAGTTTGTGCTGCAGCTGCAGTCGCAACTCTTTCTTGCCCAGCTTGGTCATCAACTGGGCCTTGTCCTCGACCAGAATGATCTCGCCACCGCGAATGACACCGATGCGATCCGCCATTTCCTCGGCTTCTTCGATGTAGTGGGTGGTGAGGATGATGGTCACGCCATGTTCCCGAAGTTTGCGCACCATTTCCCACATGTCCCGCCGCAGTTCAACGTCGACGCCCGCCGTGGGCTCATCCAGGAACAGTATCTGGGGCTCATGGGAGAGCGCCTTGGCAATCATCAGGCGGCGCTTCATGCCACCGGAGAGAGACATGATCCGGTTGTTGCGCTTGTCCCAGAGAGAAAGATCTTTCAGGACTTTCTCGATGTGCGCAGGTTTCGGCGCCTTGCCGAATAGCCCACGACTGAAGGAAACGGCATTCCAGACAGTTTCGAATGAATCGGTGTTGAGTTCCTGTGGCACCAGGCCGATGGTCTCGCGGGCCTTGCGGTAGTCTTTGACAATATCGTAACCGGCGGCCGTTACCTGTCCGGAGGAGGCATTGACGATACCGCAGATGATACTGATGAGCGTGGTCTTGCCAGCGCCATTGGGGCCGAGGAGGGCGAAGATCTCGCCACGGCGGATGTCCAGGTTAATGTCTTTCAAAGCCTGAAAACCGTCGCCATATACCTTGCTCAGGTGCTTAACGGAAATATCCGGCTGCACGGGCGTGTCCTGTGGTCAGAATGGGTCGAATTGAAGGCGCAGTATTTTCTCATGAGTAGCGCCAGTTTAGAAACCTTTGCCTCGGCCGGAGAAAACCCCATAATGCCGGCCGGGTTTGTTCGGGAAGCGGTTATGTTACGCGCGATTGCTGTTACAGGATTGATTCTGGCCGTGGTTGGTGCCGGTGTGTTCGGTTGGCGCCTGCTGGGAGACACTGGCAAAACGTCCGGCGGAGAAAGTCAGACCGTTCAGTGTGATCTGCTGGAAAGCGGTCCGTGCCAATGGTCGAATGGTTCCGGAGATTGGCAGGTTGCCCTCAACACCATGGGCGTGGGCGCTCAGGGCACCGAATACCAGCTAACCGTTGCTACACCGGAACGTCCGGAACGCTTTCTGGCTGTTCTCCGGGGCGAGTCCATGTACATGGGCGAGTACCCGGTGCCCCTCGGCAAACAGTCGGAAAACCAGTACTCCGCCCGTTTCACAGCGCCGTTCTGCACCGTGGATGGCAAAATGACCTGGCGCATTGATCTGCAACAGGGCCAGGAACCCATCGAAAACATCCCGGTTAAGCTGGTTTTCCAGGCCGAATAGCACCGGGACAGCTGAACCGACAACTGGTCGGCTGACAACGGTCCGGGATTGTGTAAAATCATCTCATCGCCATTTGCAGGGACAACGTGATGGATTACGGAGATAGCGTTCAGAAGGTTCTGCTCAGAAAAATCCGCAAAGCCGAACAGGATCTGATTCAGCTAAAGCTGGATTACTGCCGGTTTGTTTTCGGCCTGACTCATCGCGCGAAAGTGCTGGCCGGCGGCGTAACCTATGTGGTTCGTTCCGTGGATGTGGACAGCATGGCAAATACGGATGATGGCGGCTTCAGCCGGCCTGAAATAACCGGAACCCGAGTGGACGAACAGGATCATGCGGAACCCGTTGCCCTGGGTACCGACTGGGTACTTGAAACCGCAAACAAACAGGCTGCTAAATAAACGCGTTGGCAGTAATGGCGTCGTAAAGACTCGACGTGGGCGGTACGAAATGGTTGTATCGCCAGAACTCCGCACCTTCCAGACCCGCCCGGAAACAAGCCAGATAAACCGCACTGTCTGTTAATGTGCTGATCGCCTGCATCGCCTCCGGTTGACGCATCCCCGTTTTTCGATTGATGGTCTGGGCAACAATCCCGGCCAGTGCCTCGGAATGCCGACTGCCTTTGTCGCTCAGGGCGCACCCGGCACCGTACAGCCAAGCCGTGGCATAGGCTTTGACCGCATCGGGTGCGGTCGCTAGCGCCAGACCCTTTACACGGCAATCCCGTTCCTGGAGACCAGCCAGAATGTGCAATCGGGTGATGAGCTCAGCCCGGTCCGGAGCAGCTTCAGGAGTCGGCCTTCTGCTGGCAACCGGCCATTCGGAATTGTTTGAGGGCAGGTCGGTAGCCACCGTGTCCCTCGTTGCTGGCCAGATTTCCTGGCGACCGACTGCGATGGGTTCGGAACGCACCAGCGAGATAACCCGCACAGCCAACAGGACAAGCAGCGCCAGCAGCCCGACCTGAATGAAGAGAATCAACCCGTTAACCATCATCACCAGAACTCTGAATGTTGCAATAGGTGATCTGAGTGTAGCGGAATGTATCCTGGCAATACCGCCAACCGGTCGCCAATTACCAGTTTAGCGTTGGCCGAAATGACGGAACTGTGATGGGGATCGCAGTGCGGGTTAGCAGGTGGGCATGGTCTGCAAAGCCAGCTTGCGGCGAATATAGCGGCCGAGGATGTCTACGCCGATGTTAAGCATGGCCGTTATCAGGATCAGAACCATTGCCTGGTCGAACCGGATACTCTGTATCGCGCTATCAACGTAAAAGCCAAGGGTGTAGATGCCGAGAATACCAAGGATTGCAGTTTCTCTCATGATGATTTCCCAGCGATAAAATAGAAACGCCAGAAATGATCGGTAGATCCGGGGCACGAGTTCCCAGCTATAGCGATTAAAGCCTTTGGGAGCATCGGATCTCAAACGGATCGTGTTGGTTTGCCGGCCAATCAGGTGGCCTATGATGCCGCCATTGTGAAGGGCCAATGCAACCACCGCAGGAAGCATGGAAGGTCCCCAGAGTTGCAGGAGTATGTAGGCCAGGATGTACTCAGGGGTTGATCGGGCAATTACTAGAAAAATATGGCCGGAGGTTCGACGTATAGGGCCGCCAAAATGATTTGAGATCAGGGGGAACGCCAGCAGGGTGAGGATACCCGTGGCCACCAGCGCAATCTGAGTGAGAACCACAGTATTCCAGATGCCAGGCAGTGCCTGCTCGATCATCAGTTCATTCAGCCACGGTAAAAGGCCGGCCAGGCCCTCTCCATCCCTGAGTGGGCTGGGGACAATATCCTCGGTGAAAAACCGTTCAACATTACCCCAGACGATGGGCAAGCCATCGCCAAGGAAAAACGGAGCCCCCACGATATACACGGGTAACAACTTGGGTCTTACCCATAGTGGAATTGTGGCAATGAGCACGTAAAAGAGGATCAACATTGCGCCGGCGTCGGAGTACATCCCCTGGGAAAAAGAGGTTTCCAAATAAAACCCCAGAGTTGGCAGGCCCACAAATCCGAGTATGGCACTCGAACGCAGCCCGCATTCAAGGCGATAGGCGGTGTAGGTTCTCAATTGGACCCAGCAATCAGGAATCCTGGTATACAGAAACGCCGCGATAGTTCCTGTTCCCGGTGGCAAGAGCCTGCCCGGCTCCGGGTCAGCTTCCTCGAGAATCTCGGAGTAAACCTTGGCGAAGATGCCGGAATAAGGTATCGCAATCGCCAACACGCCCGTCAGGGGGTGGAAACCGAAAAACTGCAAAAAAATAAGAGCCCAAAAGAGCTCATGAATCGCCCTGATGAAAGCACAAAACACCCGCACCGGGAGGAATCGGTACGCCAGAGCCAGAAAAAATCCGCAAACCCCGCCAACGGTCACCCCAACAAAGGCGAAGGCCACTGTTCGCAATAAGGCGGTAAGAAGACCTTCGCTGCTGAAAAAGTTCGGAGTGAGTACACCCAGGAAAAAGTTGCCCAGATCCCGCCAGGGATTGTTTGCGGTGATCGCAATATCGGCAAACAGGAGCCCCACAAGCGCAATAGCAAGAAAGATCAGGCTGGTGCGAACAGTTGGGTAGGAGAGCATCGCTCGACAGATCCTAATACAGCGACATGATGTCTGCGGCCGCCAATTGGTCAGTAGGCTCATCAAGGGCGACCTGCCCATTCTGTATGCCAACAATGCGGTTACAGTACTTCATCGCCATTTCCACATCGTGAAGAGCGATAACACTGGTTTTGAAGCGATCTCGCAGCAATTGCATAACGTGATGCGCCATGGGGCCGTCCAGTGCGGAGATGGGTTCATCTGCCAATAAGACCGGGGCGTTGCGATAAAGGGCTCTGGCAATGGCCACCCTTTGACGCTGCCCGCCCGAGAGCGAAGCTGTGGGAATCCAGAGTTTTTCAGACATTTTCAATGCGTCCAGAAGCTCCAGGACCTGTTTTCTGTCCTGTTTGAATGGCCGCACAAGGGTAACGGTGTTGTACCAGGTGGCATGCTTGTCGAGCTGGCCCATGAAAACGTTGTGAAACACCGGAAGGGCGTTTACCAGACCAAGCTCCTGAGGCACAAGGGATGACTGGCCATCCACTTGCTGGTGAATAAGCCGGATAAGAGTGGATTTACCTGCACCACTCTTGCCGACCAGGGCAACCTGATCTCCTTCCTTTACCTTGAGGGCGAGGGGCCCGATTACCCGCTCACCCCCAAAAGAGGCCGTCAGGCCTGAGAGATCAAAGCCTGCCATCAATCAATGATTCCGATTTCTTTCGCTACTTTGCGAATCGGCTCATAATCGTCGTTTGAAGCGGGAATAAAATCAGAACGCGGGAAGCTCTCAAGCAGCTCGGGATCATCAAGCGAGAGCAGGGCTTCGCGAACGCGATCGGTAAAGCCTTCGCCGTAGTTTTCATCCACGTCGCCACGGATGCTCCATTGATAATTCGGGAACCCGGGTGTTTTCCAGATGACCTTCACGGCGTCGGTATCAATGTTTCCGTTTTCCAGTTCTTTTTCCCAGACCGCGAAGTTCATCGCGCCCACTTCGTAGGTGCCGGACTCGACCAGACGGAGGGTGCGAGTGTGGTTGCCGCTGTAGCCGACCCGAGAAAATACATCTTCAGGTGCTTCGCCAAACGTTTCGCGGATGTGGTACTCCGGAATCAATCGTCCCGACGTTGAGCCCTTTGATCCGAAGGTAAAGGTCTTACCACGTACGTCTTCTGGCAGGCTATCCTGACGATCCAGGCCGGTGCTCTCATGAGCAATAAAATAGACGTAGAAGGCCTGGTCTTCAGTCCCCTGTGCGATTGCCTGAGAACCGGGTACAAGTGATCTCGCCTGAACACCCGACAGGCCGCCGAACCACGCCAGCTGCACTTGGTTATTCCGGAAGGCGGAAACGGCAGCCGCATAGGATTTCACGGGGATGTACTTCACATCGGCATCCAGTTCCTCGGAAAGGTAGTCCGCAATGCCGCGAAAACGCTCGACGAGCTTGGTTTCATCTTCGTCCGGGATTGCCGTAAAAATGAACGTCTGCGCGGTCGCGGCGGCTGAAAAAAGAGAACAGAGACCAATAATCAGCAATTTCCGTATAAGATTGTGGGTCATGGTTTTTCCTTTTTGGAATGGATATTTACAGTGCAGAGATGAAGTGAACGACTCCAGCTTCAGAAGGATACCTTGATTTAGGTTAACTCTGAACAGCTATACGGTTTGCGGGTTTAATTGGCTCAGGGCCGAACGCTCCATTTTTCAGTAAGCTGGGTTCAATCAAAGACAATGCATCTGATAATGATCACGCCGGCGCAGCCGGGTTCGAAAGCAGGAAACCGGGCAACGGCGGAACGGTGGGAGACCTTGCTGGAAAGTGCCGGGCACTCGGTCGACGTGGTTACTGAATACCACGGGGAACCCTGCGATGCGTTTATAGCCCTGCATGCCTGGCGTAGTGTCGATGCCATACGACATTTCGGCGAAACCTGGCCTGAAAAGCCGCTCATCGTGGCTCTCACCGGCACGGATATCTATCAGCACCAGCACGAATACCCGGAAGATACCCGGTATTCTATGGGCGCTGCCGATGCGCTTATTGGTCTGCACGACTTGGTAGCGCACGACATACCCGCCGGCCTTGCCAGCAAATTGGTCACGCTATACCAATCGGCTGAGGGGCCGGAGGCCTTTCCGGCGCCGCAAGCGGATCTCACGAAAGAGAGTTTTGGCGCTTGTGTGATTGGTCATCTTCGGGACGAAAAGGATTCTCTGAGGGCGGCTTATGCCGCACGATTGCTTCCGAAGGACTCGAAGGTACAGGTTTTTTGTGCCGGCAGGGCCCACAACGACGCATGGCACAACAAAGCAGAGCGGGAAATGGCTGAAAATCCACGCTTCCACTGGCTCGGCGAGCTGGATAAAACCCGCACCCGGCAGTTGATGGCGAACAGCCAGTTAATGGTGATCAGCTCGGTAATGGAGGGTGGCGCAAACGTGGTCTCCGAAGCCTGCCGGGCTGGCTTGCCGGTGTTGGCATCCGACATTCCGGGCAATGTTGGTTTGCTGGGGCGTGACTATGCCGGATATTTTCCCGTTGGCGACGAACAGGCGCTGGCCGGATTGCTGCAACACGCAGAGACCGAACCTGCGTTTCTCGAAAGCCTCAAAGCGCAGGTTGGTAATCTGGCCGAGCGTTTCCTGCCCGAAAAAGAACAGGCATCCCTGGAGCAGGCGCTACGCCTTGCAATGCAGCGCTGCTCACAGGGACGTTAATCCCGCAGGGAAATAGGCTCGATGGGCCCCGATTCATCTTGGGCGGTAATCCGGCCGATGATCGCGGTATGCGGGTAACCCAACGACTTCAGCTCCCGGACGCATTCTTTGGCTTTGTCTGCCGCAACGCTTGCCAGCAGACCACCCGCCGTTTGAGGGTCAAAAATCAGGGGATATCGGGCATGATTTACCCATTTTTCCTGATCCCGGATACCCCGGCGCAAGCGGATGTTTGCTGGTTGCAGGGAACTAAGAATCCCTGCTGCCGCTGTTTCCTCCGCGCCCGGAAGGATCGGGATGGCAGAAAGATCCAGTTCGGCATCCACACCCGAGGGCTTGGTCATTTCAACCAGATGCCCGAGGAGGCCGAAGCCAGTAACGTCGGTACAGGCTTTTGATCCAAATTTCCTGAGACAGTCTGCTGCCGCCTTATTGGACTGGATCATGGAGGCGAGGGCGGAATCGATCCACCGACCTTTGGCCGCCAGCTTTGCGTGAGCGGCAAACAGGGTGCCTGTACCGATGGGCTTGGTGAGAATCAGGGCATCGCCCGCTTTCAGGCCACCTTTGCTCATGACTTCTTCCGGGTCGATCAGGCCGTTGACTGCAAAGCCCAGGGCCAGTTCTTTGCCCTCGCCGGTGTGCCCACCAACCAGCGCGCATCCTGCCTCGTTCAGCACTTCAACAGCACCAGACATCATCTGATGCACGACATCCTCAACCTTGGATTCAATGCCGTAAGGCACCGTGGCAACGGCCGTGGCACTCTGGGCTTCGGCGCCCATGGCAAAGACGTCACCGAGGCTATGATTGGCCGCCACCTTGCCAAAGATGTAGGGGTCGTCAATGAACGCACGGAAGAAATCCACGGTATGAACTGCGGCTTTGCCGGGTGGTACTGTCAAAACGGCGGCGTCGTCCGGGGCGTGAAGGCCGATCAGGATATCGTCCCGCTCAATGGGTTTCAGCTCTCCCAGGGCACGCGAAAGAACGGTGCTGCCCACCTTGGCGCCACAACCACCACAACGCATGGCAACCGCCGAAATGGCCTGGGAGGCTTCCTTGACATTCTGTGCGGCAGCCGTATCCGGCAGTTTGGATTCTTCCTCCATTGGAGGCAGATCGTTGAACTTCTTCATGAAGCGGCGATCGATCCAGTCTTTCCAGCGCCACACCCAGGCGCCGTCGAACTGCAAATCTCCCCGGGAGGCCACAGCGTACTTGTCCCCGGTGCTGATTAGCGCTAACCACTTCTTCTGAGGATGAAAATCCTTCGGATCCTTGCCGGTTGCAAGCCGCTTGAGGTTGTCGGCGAGGGGAGGTCCCTGTCTTACCGCAAATACCCCCGCTTTTTCTCGGGGGTGATTCAAGACGTTGGCAATATCGCCAGCAGCAAAAATGCTGTCGTCATTCTCCACTTGCAGGGTATCGCGTACTCTCAGGAACAGACCATCGTCCAGCGCCAGGCCTGTGTCCTTGAGCCATTCCGGGCCACCAGCCCGGGTTACCCAGAGCACTTCGTCCGTTTGCAGGGTTTCGCCGGATTCGGTAATCAATAACCCTTCCTGAACCTTGCTGACTGGCGATCCCAGATGGACCTTCACACCACGATTCGACAAGGTTTTTCGGAAAACCTCACGCACCTTGGGGTTGTGGGTCGGTAGAATTTGGTCGGCGGCGTCGAAGAGGTGGAAATGCAGCTGACCGGGATCTTTACCACGCTGTTTCAGTTCATTCTTCAGTCGAAACTGCATGGCGAGGGTCAGCTCAACGCCACCGGCACCAGCGCCAACCACGGCAACCGCCAGCGGCCCGTCGTGATTCTCGATACGGGAAAGCAGTGCAAGCCAGCGGTTGTTGAAGCCGGTGATCGGCTTCACCGGAACGGCGTGGTCGGAAGCGCCTTCCACTTCATTGACCCGCGGAGACGAGCCAATATTGATTGACAGTATGTCGTAGGGCACATCCGGGCGACCGCGGCAGATAACCCGCTTCTGATCCCGGTCGATGCCCATGGCTTCGGCCCGGTAAAAGCGCGCGCCAGCGTATTCCGCCAGGCGGCTCAGATCGATGTGGACATCGTCGTAGCTATAGTGGCCTGCCACGTAGCCCGGCAGCATGCCGGAATAGGGGGTGTGGGTGTCGCGGCAGATCAGGGTCAGGCGCACGCCGGGAACAGGGTTCATCGCGAACCGCTTGAGTACCCCGACGTGGCTGTGCCCGCCGCCAATCAGGACAATGTCCCGTAAAACAGGCTGGTCAGGCGTTCGCATCAGCCGATTTTCTTGGCTTCAGCGCTGAATTGGCTGTATCCCTTGACGTTTGAGAAGGCCTTCAGCTTTTCCTGGTCTTCGGCAGACGGATTGGCGATCTGGTCGATGGAGGTAATGCCAGCGTCCTTCATCTTCTTGGCGGTGGCCGGACCGATACCTTTAACCAGCGTCAGGTCACTCTTGTCGACCGGCTTTGCAGCCTTGGCCGCTGGTGCTTTCTTGGCTGCAGGCTTCTTGGCTGCAGGCTTCTTGGCAGCCGGCTTTTTCGCCGCAGGCTTGCTGGTTGAGCCTTTGGCTTTGGAAGCTGTTTTGGCGGTTTTCTTCGGCGCTGATTTCTTGGCTGCCGTGCTGGCCTCTTTACTCACTTCATCTGTGAGCTTCTTGACCTCTTCACCCGCTTCCTTGGAAGCCACGCCAAGCCGCTCAAGAATGCTGCTCTGCAGTTCATGGAACTCTTCCAGGCGACGCTCAAACTCTTCGTGGAAACGCTTCATCTCGCGGTCGCGAAGCTCGTCGATTTCCTTGAGCAGCTTGCGAACAGGCTCCTGAACCTGGTTCTGCAGGCTGTCGAACTGCTTCAGCGCATCGTTCACCAGGCCTTCGATCTGGGAAGAAGTCTTTTCGAACTCCTTGTTGACCTTTTTCACGATTTTATCAACGTTCTGTTTGGCTTTCTTCGCCATGGAATGTCTCCTTACGGGCAGGTTTCAACGAAAATCAATATCAGGCCATCTGCCGGAAACCGGACATGGAGCCTGGGGAACGACGTGATTTGAGCGACTGTTTCTTGGATAGCACTTCCCGGATTCTGCGGAGCTTTTCCGCCAGCGACGAGCTGCCGTTGGAGTCGAGCTCTACAAAATCGATTGAATAGAAGAAATTACTGCAGTGTTTTCTGCGTTCGGTCACCAGCCCGGCGAGTCCTTCTGCGCGGATCTTGTCGAACGGCATGTCCATCACGAGATCCAGCACCACGGTATCACCGGGGTTGAACACTTTGTCGGTTTTCATAACACAACCGTAGCCGTCCAGCTCATAAAGGGCGGCTTCGACAAGTTCCTTCCGAAAAAGGCCCTGTCTGACTCGGAATCGCGCGACAAGGTCCGGCAATGCTTCGTTCATGAATCGGGTTCTCTGGTGATTTCCGTATCCACAGCAACCTGTCTCATTGGGAGACAGGCTGGATATTGGTTAAACAATAGACACTGAATTCTAGTTTTGCAACGCCATCAGTGCCATACGATCGACCGCTAACGCAGTTATTTAACAATTTCACCTGGCTGATCGGGCCAGTTTACTTGGTCTTCAATTCATACATATCAACGCGACGATCTTTCAGGTTAGTGACAGACCCCTCGTTACGCACCAGTTTCAGCTTTTCCAGGTCCATATCGGAGAACATGATCATCTCCGTATTCGGCGTGGTTTCCGCCATAACTGCATCGTGCGGGAAGGCAAAATCCGAAGGTGAGAATACGGCAGACTGAGCGTACTGGACGTCCAGGTTCTCGACTTTCGGCAGGTTGCCAACGCTACCAGTGACGACCACATAGCATTCGTTTTCGATTGCGCGGGCCTGGGCGCACTGACGAACCCTGAGGTAGCCGTTTTTGGTGTCGGTCCAGAACGGCACCATTATGATATCAACCTCCTGGCTGGCAGCAATACGGCCCAGTTCAGGGAATTCGATGTCATAGCAGATCATGATGGCGACCCGGCCGGCATCGGTCTCGAAGACCTCAAACTGGTTGCCGCCCTCGATCACCCAGTCGCGGCGTTCGTGGGGCGTGATGTGAATCTTGCGTTGCTCATCAACACGACCGTCCCGGTGGCAGAGATAGGACACGTTATACACCCGATCGTTTTCGATCAGCGGCATGGAACCGGTGATAATGTTGATGTTGTAGCTCACCGCCATTTCAGACATCTCTTCCCGGAACTGCTGGGTAAATCCGGCGAGGAAACGGATGGCCCGGGTCTGGTCCATCTGATCGGTCAGTCCCATCAGCGGCGCGTTGAAAAACTCGGGGAAGATGGCGAAGTCACTTTTGTAATCAGACAAGGCGTCCACAAAATACTCAACCTGCTCGAGCACCTCTTCAACCGAGGTGAATTCACGCATCTGCCACTGCACGGCGCCCAGCCTTATCTGAGTTTTCTTGACGCTCAGAACCGGGGAAGGTGGGGTATAGAGAATGTTCCGCCATTCCAGCAACGTCGCGTAGCCCTGGGATTTCTCATCCTCGGGCAGGTATTTGTGCATCAACCGCGTAACCTGGAAATCGTTCGAGAGCTGGAAACTCAGAATCGGATCGTAGATTTCCTTCCGATCGACCCGTTGAATGTACTCTTCGGGTGAATACTGTTCGGCGTATTTGAAGTAGCTCGGTATCCGCCCGCCCGCCAGGATGGCACGCAGGTTCATGGAGCGGCAGAGTTCTTTTCGCGCTTCGTAGAGTCGACGACCCAGGCGGTAGCCCCGGTAGTCGGGGTGGATAAAGACATCCAGCCCATAGAGGGAGTCGCCATTGGCGTTGTGCCAGATCTTCTCGTTACGGAGGATCAGATCGTCGTAGGTATGCGGGTTGCTGAATCGCTCGTACTTAACGCAAACCGTCAGCGCAACCGCAATAAGCTGGCCACTTTCCTCAATGCAGATCTGGCCGTCGGGGAACTGCTCCACCAATGCCTTGATGGTGTCCTTCGGCCAGGAGCCTCCGATGTCGTCGTATACCCGATCCATAAGCTTCTGAAGCTGATCGTAGTCATCAAGCCTCAGGTTCCGGAGGTTGAGGTGCAGTTCTTCATGGGCCATTCAGTTCGGCTCCCGTTCGTTATGGAATGAGGACAATCTCAGCGTCTGCGTCAATAATTAGAAAGTTTAACAGAAGCCGCTAAAGACTTCGCACCATGGGCCGAAACACACATTAACGAATATCAATTTTATTGCTGAGGACTCGACCGTGCAGCTGACATTCGGGCAAAAGCTCCTGACTGCTTTCGGTATTCTGTTGCTGTTGGTTATGGGGGCTTTTACGCTCTCTGGCGATTTACGATTACAAAGCACCACCGAAACCTATGTGAACGCGCTGATCGACGACACCGTACAGCAGAGCACGTCGAGCATCGCAGAGTGGCTCAATACCCGGCTGGTGATGACTGAAGCCACCGCCAAAGCCCTGGAGAATGCCGAGAACGACGAAGAGGCGCGGGTCATTCTTCAGGCCATTACCACCGGCGGCGGCTTCCGGGATGTCTATGTCGGGCGTACCGACGGCTACATGCTGATGAAATCGCCGGAGGCGAATGCCACGCTGCCAGCGGATTACGATCCCCGCCAGCGCCCCTGGTACAAGAAGGCCATGAGTCTCGGAAGCGCCTCGTTCACCGAGCCGTATCAGGATGCCAGCACCAACGACATGATCATCTCCACACTTGCGCCCGTGAAGCGTGGTGAATACGAGGGCGTGGCAGGTGCTGATATCGGCCTGGGCGCGATAGCAAAAACCCTGAGCACAGTCACGCTCGCGGACACCGGTTACGCCGCTTTGATCAATGAGCGTGGCACCATACTGTTCCACCCACGGCAAAGCCTTGTCGGCAAGAACATCAGTGAGCTCATTGGCGGCAAGCCGGATCTTGGCGGGGACGCTCACGAATACAGTAATGATGATGGCAACTGGGAGGCCAGTTTTCATCCGATCAGTGAAGCGCGCGGCGTGCAATGGTATCTGGGGACCTTTGTAAACGCGGACAAAATTAACGCACCGGTCCAGAGCGCCAGAATGACTGGATTGATCATGGCCGTGATCGGCCTGATCGTTTCTCTGGTGATTCTGCATCTGGGCATCAAGGTTCTGATGGCGCCGGTTCGCCGCCTGAACAAGGCCATGGCGGACATTGGCAGTGGTGATGCCGACCTGACCCAGCGCCTGGACGATTGTGCAAAAGATGAATTCGGTGAGTTGGCCCGCAGCTTTAACCAGTTTGTCGAGAATATCCAGACGGTTGTTCGGGATGTCCAGAAGGGTAGCGCCGAACTCGGGGAAAATGTCAGCTCGCTGAGAGATACCGTCAGTACCAGTCGTTCGAGCGTGGAGAGCCAGCAGGCCGAGATCGACATGGTGGCGACGGCGATCAACGAGATGTCGGCCGCTGCGGGCGAGATCGCCCAGAACGCACAGCAAACCGCAGATGCCGCCAACACCGCGGATGCGGATAGCCGGGCTTCGCTGGAGACCGTCGCTGCCTCCCGGGACGCCGTACAGAAGCTCTCGAAGGAGATTAATGCGGCCGCAGAGGTCATCCACACCCTTGGCAAGGACGTTACGTCAATCACAACGGTGCTTGAAGTGATTCAGGGTATTGCAGAGCAAACCAACCTGCTGGCATTGAATGCCGCCATTGAAGCGGCTCGGGCGGGTGAAGCGGGGCGAGGCTTCGCAGTTGTGGCAGACGAGGTACGTAACCTTGCCCAGCGCACCCAGTCCAGCACCGAGGAAATCAACGACATGATTGAGCGTCTGCAGAAAGGCGCCAATGATGCGGTCGATGTCATGAATGCCTCAACTGCAGTATCCAATGTCAGCATGGAAAAAGCGCAGGACGCTATGGATGCCCTCAACCGGATTGCCGAGGCAATCACGTCCATCAGCCAGATGACGTCGCAGATTGCCACAGCATCCGAGGAACAGACGTCGGTTACCGAGGAGTTGAATTCGTCGATTACCCGGATTGCAGATCAGGGCCAGGAAGCGGCCGCCGCGGCCTCCGAAAACGATGTTTACAGCGGGCAAATTGAGCGCATCGGCACCGCACTGAACCAGAACGTGTCGAGGTTCCGGGTGTAAGCGAAGAGCGACTGTTAGCGGCTTAGGACTTCCAGCCGACGGCGCAGGTTCTCGAAGGTTTTGCGCCCAACGTAACGGGATTCTTCGCTCAGGTACGGGTTTTCGAGAGTAATGACCTTACGCTCGTCGAGATCAAGCTCTTTCACAGCGCGGGCGTAGTAGTGCCTGAGGAAATCATTGAAGCTGCCATCGTGGATGGCGCGCTCAATTCCCAGCTGAAGGCGATGGGCGGTTTCCTGGTCTTCGGGACCGACAAAGAGATAGGACGGCATCGGGTAGGCGATCAACAGATCAGGCTCAATTAGGAGATTAGGATCCTGCTCCAATTCCAGGTCGTAAAGCACTTCGCTTACGCCCCTGGCAAAACACTCGAAGCGTTCATTACGCAACATTCCGAACAGTATTTCGTATCGGGAGTGAGTGACCACCGGAATACCGTTGGCTTCAAGCACCGGTGTGTCTGGCCAGTGGGCGCCCTGGCCAATCCGAATCTGACTGTCTCTCAAGTCATCCAGAGTCTTGATTCCCGCAAACCGGGGCAAGGATTCCGGCATGACCACGCAAACCCGAAAACCGAGCAACCCGCCATCGACCGGAAACGGTATGGCGGTCAGGGACTTCTCCCGTTCTGCGGAGGTAGCGACATTGGCGATGTCAACTAATCGTGATTGGCCGTCTGTCAGTTCCCTCAGTACGCGGCCCTGGCTCAGCTCTTCACTTCTGATGATCTGAAATTCCCCGTACTCTGGCGTCTTCTTCAGAGCAAGCTCCACCAGGGCCCGGATGGCAGGGCTGTCGTAATTCCGGTACCAGAGTACGTAACCGCGCACGGCTGCCTGCGACGCAGTGGTCGATGACGTTGTGGCTGAGAGTGGTCCTGCCGCAAGGCAGAAAGCCAATGGCATCAGGCAAAGAACCAGTTTTCGGAACCGGTGGAAGACCAGGGAAGCGGGCAGAGAATATTCCAAATCAGAGATCCTTTCTTACTACTGGAAAAACCGGCTAACAAGCGGTCATGATTCAGGCACGCATCCTCACTTTAGAACAGAAACTCAAAAATAAATCGGACAACATCCAAAAAAATTGTAAAACCTTCTTGCGAGCACTGAAGTCCGTTGTAATCATCAGTTCCCAATCAATTTCGGAGCTTGGCAATGGCAATTATCGATAATCTCATCGGAGCGACCGGTCAATGGGTGGCAAGTACCGACCCCAAGGCTACACTGGCTAGCCCTCTGGCCTGGCTGAAGAAAACGGGCGGGTATGCAGCGGTGAACAAGATCATCGGACTGTCGATTCCTTTTGCACCACGGAACAACTTCAGCGTTGAGGAGGTCAGGCCAGGATATGTAAGAGCGAAAATCCGCTTGAAAGGCAACAAAAACCACTTCGGCAGCCTTTATGCGGGCGCGTACTTTCTGGTAGCCGAAATTCCCGGTGGCGTGCTGACCCTATTTGATCTGGGGCCTTCGTACACGCCGATTCTCAAGGAAATGACGTTGCAGTTTCTCCAGCCAGCCAACAGCGATGTCACTGTAGAATTCACCCTGGATCCCGAAACCGTGGCAGCCATTCTTGCTGACGCTGACGAGACCGGGCGGGCGAAATTCTCCCTGGAAGGAAAACTGGTGGACGAAGAGGGCAACCATGTAGCGACCTCCATCGCCCATTACCGCGTCCGGAAGAAAGGGTTTAAAGCAGAGGCCTGAACAATTCAGGCCTGTTCGAGGCCAGCGATGGTTTGCAGGAAAATCTCGCCGTATTTCTCTAGCTTGGCGGCGCCCACGCCGCTGACTTCCGCCAGCTCATCCAGGGTGCGCGGTTTGCGTTCCAGCATTCCAAACAGGGTAGTGTCATGGAAAATGACGTAGGGCGGCACGCCCTGTTTGTCAGCCAGCTCCTTGCGGCAGGCTCGAAGCGCCTCCCAGCCGGCCTTGTCGGTAATCTGTTCTGAGACCGGCGAACCCGACCGGCCGCCGTTTGCCCGGCCGGTTGTCTTCTTGATTTCCGGGTCCTTGCGCAGCTCAATGGTATGACGTCCTTTCAGCAGTGGTCGACACTGCTCGGTCAACTGGAGCGCACCATAGCCCTCCGGATCTGCACGGAGGTAACCATTGGCCACCAGTTGCCGGTAGACCGATTTCCACTCGTTGGCACTCAGTTCGGTTCCAATGCCGTAGGTTGACACCTGATGGTGCCCGGATTGGAGAATCCGCTCGTTTTCCGAGCCTCGCAGAACATCAATCAGATAGGTAACGCCGAAACGCTGACCCGTTCGGAAAACGCAGGAAAGGGCTTTCTGGACGGCGACAGTTCCATCCCAGGTGTCCGGTGGATTCAGGCAGGTGTCGCAATTACCGCAGGGTTGCTCAAGCTCGTCCCCGAAATAACGCAGCAGCACCTGACGCCGGCAACTGGTGACCTCACAAAGACCCAGCATCGCATCCAGCTTCTGCCGTTCCACGCGCTTGAAATGATCGTTACCCTGTGAGCTTTCCAGCATCTGGCGCAGTTTGATGACATCCTGCAGGCCATAAACCATCCAGGCCGTAGACGGCTTGCCGTCACGCCCGGCCCGACCGGTTTCCTGATAGTAGGCTTCAAGGCTCTTCGGCAGATCCAGATGGGCGACAAAGCGCACGTCCGGCTTATCGATACCCATGCCGAAGGCGATGGTGGCAACAATAATCACCCCGTCTTCACGCAGGAACCGCTCTTGGTGATGGGCACGCTGTTCCGAGGACAGGCCTGCATGATAGGGCAGAGCGGTATAGCCTTTCTGGGCCAGGGTTTTCGCGGTGGCGTCGACTTTGTTCCGGGACAGGCAGTAGACGATGCCGCAATCGCCCTCATGTTCGGCTTTAATAAAATCCAGTAACTGTTTGTTCGCGTTTATTTTTGGCGCTATACGGTACTGAATGTTGGGGCGATCGAAGCCACTGACGAAGTGTCTTGCCTCTGTCAGTGACAGTCGTTCCGCAATTTCCTTTCGGGTTCGCTCATCCGCGGTTGCGGTCAACGCGATGCGGGGTACGCCTGGAAACTGTTCTGCCAGCATGCTGAGCTGAAGGTAATCGGATCGGAAATCGTGACCCCATTGGGACACACAATGGGCCTCGTCGATAGCGAACAGCGAGATGGAGGCGTCATGCAGCAATTCGATGGTGCGCGGCTGTATCAGTCTTTCAGGGGCGCAGTACAGAAGGTCAAGCTCACCGGTCATGAGCGCGTATTCAGTCGCCCGGGCCTGCTCGAAATCCATGGTTGAATTCAGGAACGCAGCCCGGACCCCTAGCTCTTTCAATGCCGCAACCTGGTCCTGCATCAAGGCAATCAGAGGTGAAATTACGATCGCAGTGCCCGAGCGAACCAGCGCTGGCACCTGGTAGCAAAGAGATTTACCGCCGCCCGTCGGCATGAGCACAAGCGCATCGCGGCCTTCCGATACTTCCCGGATGATGTCACCCTGAAGCGGACGGAAGGATTCATAACCAAAGACTTCGTGCAGCACCTGTTCCGGATCACGGCCCGAGGTGGTTGGGCGCTCGGTGGAAAGCTGTTCGAAATCCTGATCAAGATACATAGAATAACCGGTTGCTCGGCCTGGAGCCGCTGTATTGATTCGGGTGGAGTGCCGGGTTCGGCGCAATGGCGAATGATACCAGATTAACCCTGAGGATTGGCCAGCAAACCCACGGGCCGGGTGGAGGCAAACTAATCTAAGAAACGCTACAATACCGCGTTTTTGAACCACCGTTTCACGCCATACTGTGACAGAAACTGATAACAACAGGGCTTCCATGCAGGAATTTGATGCCATCCGTCCCTATTCGGACGAAGAAACCGGCGCTGCTATCAACCGCCTGGTCAACGATCAGGAATTTCTGGATATGGTCGGTCGCTTCAAGTCACCGACTCTCGCCCGCTGGGGGCCGGCCATGTTGCGTGTGTTTACCCGTCGCTGGTTAAACAGCCATTTTGGTCACTACACACGAGTCGATGATCTCCAGGCCGGGCTTTCCAGCTACGTGGGTGAGCTGGTTGATAGCACAACCACGCGAGTAACGACCAGCGGGCTGGAGAACCTCGACAAGCGCGGCGCCTATCTGTTTATTTCGAACCATCGGGACATTGTTTTCGATCCCATGGTGGTGAACTACCAGCTGTTCCAGAATGGTTTCCATACCACCCGAATTGCGATTGGCGACAACCTGCTTGCCAACCGGGTGTTCGCTGAAATGATGCGACTGAACAAGAGCTTTGTAGTGCGACGCAGCATGACAAGCCCCCGCGAGATGCGTGATGCCTACATCACACTCTCCGGCTTTATCAACCACAGCATCGATACCAATCACAGCATATGGATTGCCCAACGCGAGGGCCGGGCGAAGGACGGGCTGGACTTTACCGACCCCGCCATCATCAAGATGTTCTATATGAGCCGCAAAAAAAGCGGGCTCGGTTTTGACGAAGCCATGAATCGGCTGCATGTGGTGCCAGTTTCCATTGCCTACGAGTACGATCCGTGCGATGCCGACAAAGCCCAGGAGCTGGAAACCCGGGCCCGGACTGGCCAATACATCAAGCGGGAGGGTGAAGATACCGAACAGATCATGAAGGGACTGACCGGTTTCAAAGGGCACGTGCATGTGCACTTTGGTGCGCCCATCCATGATTCACCGGATAACCCGAAAGATCTGGCCGCCCGTATAGATCGGGAGATGCATGCGAACTATCACCTGCATGCCTCAAACCTGGTGGCTTATCAGCAGCGTGGTCTTCATCCCCAGGCCCACGATACGCCGGATACCGTCAGCGATTCAGTGGTCACTGCCGAAACCTGGTCACCGGCGGAAATGGAAGCTGCTGAAGCCGAGATGGAGCGGAGACTGGAAGCCTGCGATCCGGCCATCCGGCCTTATCTGCTGGATATGTATGCCAACCCAGTGGTCACCGCGCTTGAGGCCAATGCCGAGAAATCCGGCCATTCCAAATAAACCGGTACATAATTTTCAGACATGAGGTAAACCGTGCAGGATCTTCAGTACATTGAGATTGAAACCGGGGAAAACCCGACCGCAGCCGTCATCTGGCTTCATGGCCTTGGTGCGAGCGGCCACGACTTCGAGCCCGTAGTGCCGGAACTGGGCCTGCCGGAAGATACAGCGGTACGCTTCATCTTTCCCCATGCGCCCAATCTGCCTGTCACCATCAACGGTGGCATGTCCATGCCCGCCTGGTACGACATCAAGGCCATGGATATCGACCGTGTGGTGGATACGGAACAGTTGCGGGCGTCTGCCGATGCGGTCGCCAAACTGGTCGAGCAGCAAAAACACAAAGGCATCCCGCCGGAGCGTATTATCATCGCCGGATTCTCCCAAGGAGGCGCCGTTGCCTATGAACTGGGGCTCAGCTACCCGGAACGTTTTGGCGGTGTTCTGGCGCTTTCAACTTACTTCGCCACCGCGGACACGGTTGAGCGCTCTGAGGCCAATGCTGATGTGCCGATCAGCGTGTATCACGGAACCTTCGATCCGATGGTGCCGGAATCACTGGGTGTGCGCAGTGTCGAAACCCTGAAGGAGATGGGCTACGACCCTTCGTATCAGACATTCCCCATGGAACACAGTGTGTGCCTTGAGGAAATACAGGACATTGGCCGATTCATTCGCCGGCACCTGCTTTGAGGCACCGCCATGCCCTGGGTCAGACCCAGAGCATGGCGCCCATCTCCAACGGATGCGTCAGTGATTCGTGATAGGGGTACATCCTGAGCCTGAGAGTCTGCAAGCCGGGATAGGGGGGTTGCACGCGTGTAGAGAACACGGTTCGCCCCTCCGCTTCGCTTTCCTTATCCAGCAAGAAACTGTCGGGCCCCGGGCTGTTATGGGTGCCGGTGCATTCTGGGCTGACCAGGCACTCCACCCGCACATCCTCCGCTGACAGGCCATTGAGCCTTGCCTCGACTCTGAGTTCTACGCCGCCATCATGGGGGCAGGCAGCTTCGACGCAGCCAACCACGTTTAATTGCACTCCCGGCCAGGCATGCCTGACCCGTGCCTTCCAGTCTGCCAGTTCTTTGGCAACCTCGCCGTTGTCGGCCATCAGCAAAGCACCCTGGGTTGACGCCGGCTGGTAATAGTTATTGACGTAATCCATCACCATACGCCGGGCGTTAAACCTTGGTGTGATCGACTTCATCGAAGCCTTGGATCGCTGGACCCAGCCTTTCGAAAAGCCCTGGGAGGCGCGCTCGTAGTAGAGGGGAACCACTTCGAATTCGAGCAGATCGATCAGGTCCCGGGCCTCTTCCTCATTCCGGAATTCAGGGTCTAGTTCGGTATCCCTGGGAGGGATGCCCCAGCCATTTTTGCCGTCATAGCCTTCGCCCCACCAGCCGTCGAGCACGCTGAGATTAAGAGCGCCATTGAGGGCTGCTTTCTCTCCGGAGGTGCCACTGGCCTCTTTCGGGTATTCCGGTGTGTTCAGCCACACATCGACGCCACTGAGCAGCCTGCGGGCCATGGCCTGGTCATAGTCCTCCAGGAGAATCAGGTGCCCCATCAACGAAGGGTGCATGGAAAGGTCGTGGATTACCTTGATCAGTTGCTGACCGGGTTTGTCCTTGGGATGGGCCTTGCCGGCAAATACCAGCACCACCGGGCGGTCCGGATCGGTCAGGATGCTTTCGAGGCGTTCCAGGTCCGAGAAGATCAGCGTCGCGCGTTTGTAGGTGGCGAACCGCCTTGCAAACCCGATAACCAGCGTGTCTTTTTCCGAGGAAACAAGCTGCCGGGTCATCCTGTCAGTGACGGAATGGCCGGTGCCGTTGCGTTTATGCTGGCGCCTTAGCCGCTGGACAATGTATTCGCCCATTTGCTGTTTCAGGGCCTTGTGAACGCTCCAGTAGTGATAGTCCGGGATCTGGTCGATAAACTTCCAGAATTCCGGGTTCCGGAGTTCACTTTTCCACGTGGGCGCCTGTATATCGAACAGGCTGGACCATTCCGGCGCCAGAAACGTCGGTACGTGCACACCGTTGGTAATGTACCCGATAGGGTTTTCTGCCGACGGCACCTGGGGCCAGATATCGCCCTCCATCAACGAGGCGACACCACCGTGAATCCGGCTCACCCCGTTGTGGAAACGAGAGCCGCGCAGGCCCAGACTGGTCATGTTGAAACTGTCCCCACCGTCCTTCGAGCCCAGGGCAAACACCTGATCAAAATCCAGGGCAGATTCCTCGATATATCGCCCCAGGGCATGATGAACGAGGGAGCGGGGGAAGATGTCGTGGCCGGCCGGTACCGGCGTATGCGTTGTGAACAGCGTAGCGCCGGCAACGGCTTCAAGCGCGGCCGCGAAACTCAACCCGGAAACCATGGTGTGCCTGCAGCGTTCCAGAATCTGGAATGCGGCATGGCCCTCGTTGATATGCCAGACCGTCGGCTTTAGGTTCAGCGCCTCCACAACCCGGGTTCCACCAATGCCAAGCAGCATTTCCTGGCTGATCCGCGTGGACTCGTCGCCACCGTAAAGCTGGAGCGTGAGATCCCGGTCTTCCGGGCCGTTCTCTTCGGTATTGCTGTCCAGCAGGTATAAGCGGATATGGCCAACGCGGGCTTCCCACACCCGCGCCACAACATCACGCCCGGGGAAGGGTACGGAGACCTTGAGCCACTTGCCGTCTATCTCCACCGGTGAAATAGGCAATTCATCGCTGGAATGGGACTGGTAGCGCGCAATCTGCTGACCGTGGGCGTCGATACTCTGGATAAAGTAACCCTGCCGATACAACAGACCCACAGCGACAAAGGGCAGGGCCAGGTCACTGGCGGCCTTGCAATGGTCGCCGGCAAGGATGCCCAGGCCGCCGGAATAGATCGGAAAACTTTCGTGGAAGCCGAATTCGGCACAGAAGTAAGCCACCAGGGCCTGTTCCGGATCGAGCTTCTCCGTCACTTCCGGGCCGGGGCCAGCCTCAAGATAGGCATCGTAGCTACTCAGAACCCGACGATACTCGGCCAGAAACGCCCGGTCTTCAGACGCTTCATCGAGTCGATCCTGGGCAACCCGCCGCAGGAAAAGCTTTGGGTTGTGCTCGACTTTCTGCCATAGCGGTAGGTCAATACGGACAAACAGGCTTCGAACCCCATGGTCCCAGCTGTAGAACAGGTCATTGGCAAGCTCTTCCAATCGCTCCAGGGGTTCGGGAAGCAGGGGATGAGCTTCAAGTCGGAATTCCGTTGCTTTATGCATGTTGGTTGCCTCCAGGCGGGCAAACGCTCGCACTAATCCAGCTGTTGTTGGTCACGTTCTTTGAGAATACGTTGATACAGATCGCCATAGGTGCGAGCCCGCTGCTTCCAGGAATAATCGATCGCCATGCCGTTATCCTGCAATCGCCGCCATTGCTTACGTTTTTCAAAAAACTGTAGCGCGCGGTTTACGGCAGCCAGTAACGAATCGGCATTGGCGCCGGTAAAAACGAATCCGGTGGCCTTGTCGATGCCAACTTCCTGAGGGTCCTGGACGGTATCTGCCAGTCCGCCAACACCGTGCACCACCGGAATCGTGCCGTACCTGAGGCTGTACATCTGGTTGAGCCCACAGGGCTCGAATCTCGATGGCATCAGGAACAGGTCACATCCGGCCGTGATGCGATGGGAAAGCCCCTCGTTGTAGCCCAACGTGAGAGACATTTGCCCCGGCCATTGCCGGGCAAGGCGTTTCAGGGGCTCCTCGTAACTGGCTTCACCGGAGCCAAGAACGACAAACTGGCAACCCTGTTCCAGCAAGTGCGGCATCACCGAAACCAGCCAGTCCACGCCTTTCTGTTCAACCAGTCGCCCGATGAAGCCCAGTAGTGGACCGCCGTTTACCTCCAGCCCGAGCTCTTGCTGCAGGCCGGCCTGGCACTGCGCCTTGTTCTTCAAGTGATCCCGGCCATAGTGAAAGGACAGTTCAGGGTCCTCCTCGGGATTCCAGACCCGGTTATCGATGCCGTTGAGAATGCCGGTGAGCGCGTCCTGGCGGTGTCGGAGCAAACCATCAAGTCCATTACCGAATTCCGGGGTCTGGATCTCGAGCGCATAGGTCGGGCTGACGGTGGTGATTCGGTCACTGAAAACCAGGCCGCCCTTGATGAACGAAAGCTGCCCGTAGAATTCAAGCTGCTCGAGGTTCCAGAGCGAATCAGGCAGACCCAGGGCACGGAAAGTCTCGTGGGAGAAGAGTCCCTGGTAGGCGAGGTTATGGATGGTAAACACAGTGCCGGGCCTGTCGTGGTAGGCCTCTAGAAATACCGGTATCAGCCCGGTTTGCCAGTCGTTGCAGTGAACCAGATCCGGTCTCCAGGACAGGCCTGCCTCTCCCATGGCGATCATGGCGCCGACCTTTCCGAACAGCTCAAAGCGATGGGCATTGTCCCACCAGTCTTTGCCTTCCTCGTTCTTGTAGGGGTTGCCAGGGCGATCAAACAATGGCGGACAGTCCACTAGCCATAGCGTGACAGCGGTGCCGGGCAGTCGGGTCTGCCAGAGGCTCACATTGTATTGCCCCAGCTGAAACCGCGCCTTCCTTCGGGAGCCTGCCTTTCTTGCCGCTCTCAAAGCATCGGGATAGCCCGGTAGAAGTATCTGTACGTCGTATTCCAGGCGGCAGAGCGCTTCCGGCAAACTTGCAGAAACGTCGGCAAGACCGCCGGTTTTCATCAAGGGATAAACCTCACTGGTTGCAAACAGCACGCGGATCATAAAGCCGGCCTCAGAATGATCGCGCCCAGTGGTGGCAGGGTTAGTTCCACGGACCACTCACGGTTCATCCAGGGCTGGGCATCCGCAGGCATGGGGTAGGGATTTCCCAGATTACTGCCACCGTAATACTCTGAATCGGAATTAAAAATTTCCCGCCAGTTGCCACCTTCAGGCAGGCCGATCCGATAGTGGTGTCTGGGCATGGGTGTGAAATTAACGACAATCACCGAGGTTTCGCCCTTGGCGGTGCGCAGGAAACTGATCACTGACTGGGGGGAATCATGGCAGTCGATCCACTCGAAACCATCCGGCTTGAAGCAGGCGCCGTGTAACGACACCTCCCGCCGGTAAATACCGTTCAGGTCCTGAACCAGCTTTTTAATTCCCTGATGCTCCGGGTAGGCCAGTAGAGACCAGTCCAGTTCCCGGGATTCACTCCATTCGCGTCGCTGCCCGAATTCACCGCCCATGAAAAGAAGTTTGGCGCCCGGGTAACTGAACATGTAGGTAAAAAGCACCCTCAAAGTAGCCCTCTGTTGCCATTCGTCGCCGGTCATTTTGTTGATCAGGCTGCCTTTGCCATGAACCACTTCGTCGTGGGAAAGCGGCAGCAGGAAATTCTCCGAGAAGGCATAGAGCAGCCCAAAGGTCAGCTTGTCGTGATGATACTGACGATACACCGGATCCTGTGCCAGATAGTCCAGGGTGTCGTGCATCCAGCCCATGTTCCATTTCAGGTTGAACCCGAGTCCGCCAATTTCCGGTGGCCGGGTTACACGCGGCCAGGAGGTCGATTCTTCCGCGCAGACCAGCGTTCCGGGGAAGCGGCTCTGGCAGACCTGGTTCAATTCCCGCAGGAACTCAATGGCTTCGAGGTTTTCATGGCCTCCATGCACGTTGGGCTCCCATTCGCCTTCCTTGCGGGAGTAGTTGAGGTACAGCATGGAAGCCACCGCATCCACCCTGAGTCCGTCGATATGAAAGGCGTCCAGCCAGAACAAGGCACTGCCGATCAGGAAGTTCCGCACCTCATGCCGGCCATAGTTGTAGATGAGTGTGCCCCAGTCCTGATGGCGCCCTTTGCGGGGATCTTCATGTTCGTAAAGCGCGCTGCCATCAAAGCGGGCAAGGGCGTGTTCATCGGTCGGGAAATGTCCCGGTACCCAGTCCAGAATCACGCCGATGTTGTGCCGGTGGCATTGGTCCACCAGATAACGAAGATCGTCCGGCGTGCCGAACCGACTGGTGGGCGCGTAGTATCCGGTCGTCTGGTATCCCCAGGATTCATCCAGGGGGTGTTCCGTGACCGGCAACAGTTCAATGTGGGTGAAGCCCAGTTCGAGCACATAGGGAATGAGTTGGTCGGCCAGTTCCCGATAGGTCAGCCATCGACCCGAACCGTGGTGGCGCCAGGAGGCGGCATGAACCTCGTAGATGGAGATGGGCGAATCCTGCCAGTTCCAGCGACCCCGCCGGGCCAGCCAGTCGCCATCGCCCCAGCCAAAGTGGCCTCGCTCGGTGACTACAGCAGCGGTGGAGGGCCTGAGCTCGAAAGCCTGTCCATAGGGATCGGTTTTCAGGATCTGCCGGCCTTTGTCCGTTGTGATGGCGAATTTATAGAGAGCGCCGTTACCGATGCCCGGGATAAAGCAGGACCAAACCCCCGTGCCTTCATGCAACGACATGGGATGGATGCCCGCGTTCCATTCGTTAAAGTCACCGGCAACACTGACGGCGCTGGCGTGCGGCGCCCAGACTGCAAACCGGACACCTTCCACACCTCGGTTCCTGCAGACATGGGCACCGAGCACGTTGTAAATGTGCCAGTGGCGACCCTCGGCAAAAAGGTGGAGGTCGAATTCGCTGAGCGTTGGACTGTCCATAGACCGTGCTGTTCCTGACCAGATGAGGCGCTTTGAGCGTCCCTTCATTGGACGCGAAAGGGCCTGTTTAAAAAATGACCCAAAACAAGTTTACGTCATAATTCCGTGCTAGTGTTCTACTATAGTTTAGGGCGTCAAAAACGTGGCAAACCCTTGCGGTTAAACGACCGGTTACAGGGAAGGTTTTCTTCAGGGAAGCAGCTATGCAAACGGCCAAGCGTTTCGTCAGTCGTCTCACTCGTCAGACTCTTGCTCTGGTACTTGCCGGAGGGCGGGGATCCCGCCTCCACGATCTCACCAAATGGCGGGCCAAACCGGCGGTGCCATTTGGCGGCAAGTTCCGGATTATCGATTTTCCACTCTCGAACTGCATCAACTCCGGCATCGGGCAGGTTGGTGTGATCACCCAGTACAAATCCCATTCCCTGATCCGCCATATCCAGCGGGGTTGGGGGTTTCTCCGGGGAGAACTGGATGAGTTCGTAGAGCTCTTACCTGCGCAACAGCGGATCGAGACTTCCTGGTATGAGGGAACGGCAGACGCTGTGCTTCAGAACCTCGACATCATTCGCAGCCACCAGCCAGAGTATGTGCTTATTCTTGCGGGTGATCACGTGTACAAGATGGACTACGGCACCATGCTGGCCCATCACGTGGAGAATGATGCCGATATTACCGTGGGCTGTATTGAAGTACCTATCGATGAAGCCTCGGCATTCGGGGTGATGTCGGTAGATGACGAGTTGAGGGTCACCGAGTTCGTCGAGAAGCCCGAACAGCCCAAGCCAATGCCTGGCCAGCCCGGAAAGGCGCTGGCATCCATGGGCATCTATGTGTTCAGTACCCAGGTGCTCTTCGACGAGCTCATGCGCGACCAGCAGATGGATGGCGAATCGTCTCATGATTTCGGCAAGGACATTATTCCCTCCGTCATCAAGTGTCTGCGGGTGGTCGCCTTCCCGTTCCGTAATCCGGTTGAGAACAAGCCGGCCTATTGGCGCGATGTGGGCACCGTTGACGCACTCTGGCAGGCGAACCTGGAGCTGATCGGAATCAGCCCGGAGCTCAATCTCTATGATTCCCACTGGCCGATATGGACCTATCAGGAACAGCTGCCACCCGCAAAGTTTGTTTTCGATGATGACAATCGACGGGGCATGGCTGTGGACTCCATGGTGGCCGGCGGCTGTATTGTCTCCGGCGCTCTGGTGAAGCATTCCTTGTTGTTTTCGCAAGTTAAGATTCATTCTTATAGTGAAATCTCGGATTCGGTCATCTACCCGGATGTCGAGATTGGCCGTCACTGCCACATCCGCAATGCCTTGATTGATCGTGGCTGCCGCATCCCCGAAGGGACGAGGATAGGTTTCGACGAGGCCGATGACCGGAAGCGTTTTCATGTATCGCCCAAAGGTATTGTGCTGATCACGCCCGAGATGCTCGGGCAGGATTATCCCCATGGCCTCTGACACCAAAACACCGGTTGTACTCTGCTGGCACATGCACCAGCCGTCTTATCAGGATATGCGCACTGATCAGTTCCTGTTTCCCTGGGTGTACCTTCATACCATCAAGGATTACAGCGACATGGCGGCGCATCTGGAAGCAAATCCGGACGCCAGGGCGGTAGTCAATTTTGCCCCGGTTCTGCTTGAGCAGATCGAGACCTACCTTATCCAGATTGAAAAATGGCGCCATGGCGCTGGCGAGATCGGCGATCCTTTGCTCGCAGCTCTGGTTGCAGAACAGTTGCCGGAAACCGGAACGCCTGCGTTTCTGGGATTGATCGAAAAGTCTCTGCGGGCCAACCGGGAACGGATCATCAATCGGTATCCGGCCTACGCGCAGTTGGCGGAGCTTGCAGAGGTTTACCGCAAAAAGCCCGAGCTGCAGAGATACATTTCAAGCCGGTTTCTTTCCGACTTGCTGGTTTGGTACCACCTTGGCTGGATGGGAGAAACCATCCGCAGAAGCAGCCATTGCATCCAGAGCCTTCAGGAGAAGGGCCACAACTTTTCGATGGATGACCGGAAGGCTCTTCTCGACGTGATTTTTGATGTGCTATCCGGCATCGGCCCAAGGTACCGGCATCTTGCGCAAAAAGGGCAGGTGGAGTTGTCTGTCAGCCCCTATACCCATGCCATGCTCCCTCTGTTGATCGACCTGGGTGCTGCCCGCGAGGCCATGCCGGATATTGCTTTGCCAGCACACAGCCATTACCCGGAGGGTGAAGCGCGCGCCGCATGGCAGCTCCAACAGGCTAGGACCGTTTTTCAGCGCTTCTTCGGTGTTGATCCCTCCGGCTGCTGGGCTTCCGAGGGTGGTCTCAGCCAGGCTACACTGGGCCTGCTGGATCAACATCAATTCCGATGGACTGCCAGCGGAGATTCTGTGGTGCACAACAGCCTCAATCTGGCCTGGCAGGACAACCCGGATTTGCCCGATGCCGGAATTCACCAGCCCTATACGTTCGGCGAATCGGATACCGCCGTCTTCTTCCGTGACGACGGTCTGTCGGATCTGATCGGTTTTACTTATGCAGACTGGCACGCCAGGGATGCCGTTGGCGACCTGGTGCATCACATGGAAAACATTGCGGGGCAGGCCAAGGGCAAGACGAAGCCGGTGATTTCGGTGATCATGGATGGCGAAAATGCCTGGGAGTATTACCCCGAGAACGGTTTTCACTTCCTCGACGAACTTTATCGGGTACTGGCAAACCACCCCCGGCTCAGATTGACCACTTATGCCGATCTGGTGGCGAACCCCGTAGCCGCGCCGGTTCATTTGCCGCATCTTGTGGCCGGCAGCTGGATTTACGGCACGTTCTCCACCTGGATCGGTGACCCGGACAAGAACCGGGCCTGGGATCTGCTCTGTGAAGCCAAAACCCACTTCGACCGGGTGATGGACAACGGCAGCCTCAATTCGGAGCAGAAAGCAGCCGCCATGCAGCAACTGGCTATCTGCGAAGGGTCCGACTGGTTCTGGTGGTTTGGTGACTATAACCCGGCCCAGATCGTCAGCGACTTTGAGCATCTGTATCGCCGTCACCTCGTCAACCTCTATGAAATGATCGGCTACCCGGCGCCGCCATCCGTGTTTCAGAAGCTCAGCCAGGGCAGCGGGGAACCAGCTCGCGGCGGCACCATGCGGCCGGGCCATGAGGCGGACCATCCTGCATGACTTCAGCGAACGACAAGGATCTGTTCAGTGCCCGAAGGGCCGGTGTGCTGCTTCACCCGACCTGCCTGCCCGGAAGCCTCGGTGTTCTGGGCGCCGGCGCCCGCCGGTTCGTCGATTTTCTGGCCGACAGTGGCATCACCATCTGGCAGACACTGCCTATTGGACCAACCCACCAGGATCTTTCACCGTACCAGTCCCTGAGTGCCCACGCGGGCAACCAGGATTTTATTGACCTCGCTGAACTGCTGCAGACCGGACTGCTGGCCGATGCTGAACTGGCCCAGCCCATCGCCGAATCCCGCCAGCAGCTGCTGGCCATCGCCGCCCAACGGTTTTACGAGGGCCATGCCACAGGCCGGAAGGGCCTTGATCTGGCCGGATTTGAAGCTTTCCGGGCAAGAAATGATTACTGGCTGGATGATTTCTGTCTGTTCTGCGCAATCCGGGAGGTTCAGGAGTCGCCAGGCTGGCTCCAGTGGCCAGAGCACTTGAGGGATCGGGAGCCGGCTGCCTTGCAGGCCTTTGTCGACCAGAACCAGGCCAGACTGGCTCGCATCAGGTTTGAGCAGTTCCTGTTCAACCACCAGTGGCAGGCACTCAGGGACTATGCACGAAGCCGCAATGTTTTGCTGTTTGGTGATATCCCCATATTTGTCGCTCAAGACAGCGCCGATGTCTGGGCCAACCGACAGTTCTTCAAACTGGACGCCCGGGGCGAACCTACTGTGGTTGCCGGTGTGCCGCCGGACTATTTTTCCGAGGAAGGTCAGCACTGGGGTAATCCACTCTACAACTGGCAGGTCATGGCGGAAGATGGCTACCAGTGGTGGCTTCAACGGCTCGAAAGCCAGCGCCATCTGTTCGATCTGATCCGGATAGACCATTTTCGGGGGCTTCAGGCCTATTGGGAGATCCCGGCTGAAGCTCCTCAACCACGAAACGGCTATTGGGTTCCCGGCCCCTCTGACCATTTTCTACAGGCCTGCTTCGACCGCTTCCCGGATTTACCCCTGGTGGCCGAAAATCTCGGCATCATCAGCGACGATGTGGAAGAACTTCGTCATCGCTTCCGACTGCCAGGGATGACGGTGATGCAGTTTGGCTTCGACGGCAGCCCAAACAATCCGCATCTGCTTCACAACCACCAGCCCCGGGATCTTGTCTACACCGGCACCCACGATAACGACACAACACTGGGGTGGTACCGCAGCCTGGATGACCGTACCCGGCACTATGTGAACGATTATCTGGCCACCAGTGGTGATGGGATGCCATGGCCGGTAATTGAAGCGGCGTTCCGTTCGGTCTGCTCATTGGCCGTGGTGCCTATGCAGGATTTCCTCGGTCTTGGAACCGAGGCAAGGTTCAATACGCCGGGCACCATTACAAATAACTGGACATGGCAACTGGACTGGAATTTTCCCGAGAAAGACTTGTCGAAAATAATCGCTGAATCGGTAAAACGACATGGGCGCCTTCCTCCGGTCTGAGCATTTTTTGATCAGCATCAAAGAGGCGGGCCCCAACCTTCGATATAACACACAAGCAGTATCAACAATTGGCGTTCAAGATGAGTCACGAGGGGGGAACATGGAACACAGACTCAGTAAACGCGTACAGGGAAAGCTTGGTCTGTTGGTATACAAGCGCGGGATGCCGGTTGCGACCGGTCAGATTCGCGATGCCTCCAAACGTGGTCTGTTCATTGCCACGGACTACACTGACGTTCAGTTAAACCAGACGGTGGAACTGGAGTTCCGTTTTCCGGATACCCAGGAAAAGCGGTTCCGTCGGCTGAAGGCCCATGTTGTGCGGAAGTCAGACCGCGGCCTTGGTGTCGATTTTGAAGGCGTCGAGAACGACAGTTTTACAATTTCTTCACTGATCAACTGGCTTAAAAACCACCACATGCCAGTCAACTATTTTCCTGCCCGCAGGAAACAAGCCTGAAGAACACCCAAGGGAGAGGATCTGTTCATGGAACGACTTAAAGGTAAAGTGGCCGTGATCACCGGTGGCTCCGTTGGCATCGGAGCCGCAACAGCGCTCCGAATGGCAGAGGAGGGCGCTGCTGTCGCCATTCTCGACTGCCAGGATTCCGAGGGAGAGGCCCTGGCTAAACAACTTGAAGGCCGCGGTCTGAAGGCGGGTTACTGGCACTGTGACGTAAGCAAGGAACAAGAGGTCAAACAGGTTCTGGACGCCGTTGCCAATACCTTCGGTAGCCCGACTGTACTGGTGAACAACGCCGGCATTGCCGGGGCGAACAAGCCGACCCATGAACTCACGGAAGAAGAGTGGGACCATGTTCAGGATGTGAACGTCAAGGGCGTGTTTTTCTGCACCAAGCACGCCATTCCCCACATGAAAAAAGCGGGCGTTGGCAGCATTATCAACCTGTCATCCATTTATGGGCTGGTGAGTGCGCCGGATATTCCGCCTTATCATGCCTCCAAGGGCGCCGTGCGTTTGATGTCCAAAACCGACGCCCTGTTGTATGCCACTGAAAACATTCGCTGCAATTCCATTCACCCCGGGTTTATATGGACCCCGCTGGTTGAGGCCCACCTCAAAACGACCGGACAGGACCCGGAGGAAGCTAAAAAGGCCACGGCGGCAATGCATCCTGTCGGTCACATGGGCGAGCCGGATGATATTGCCTGGGGCGCTGTCTATCTAGCCTCCGACGAATCGAAGTTTGTGACCGGGAGTGAACTGGTGATTGATGGCGGTTATACCGCTCGATGATGTCCCGACCAACCTGAGCGGAGTTCAAATTTGACCCTGGCAGCCTATACACCGCGGCCCTTGCCGGAATCCCTGAACGGATTGTTCCAGTTGGCGCTGGACCTTCGGTGGACCTGGCATCACGGTACCGATGAGCTCTGGCGCGCTCTTGATTCGGACATCTGGGACACCACGCGGAACGCGTGGCTGGTTTTGAACAGCGTGTCCGGGGAGCGGCTGGAAGAACTGGCCGCAGACCCCGACTTTCAGCAACGCTACCGTGAGCAGATTCATGCTCACCAGGCTTTTACAGAGGCTGACACCTGGTATTCGACCGATTGTCCGGGCGATCTGGGCGAGGGCGTTGCCTATTTCTGCATGGAATATGGTCTGAGCGAATCGCTGCCGCTATACAGCGGTGGTCTGGGCGTCCTGGCCGGCGATTTTCTGAAGGCGTCCAGCGATCTGGGTGCACCAGTCATGGCGGTAGGTCTGCTGTACCAGCAGGGCTACTTTCGCCAGGCCATCAGCACCGATGGCGAACAGCTGGAGTTCTACCCATACAACGACCCCACCATGCTGCCCGTCTCGCCCCTGCGGGACGCTGACGACCAGTGGGTGAGGGTGATTGTGCCTTTCCCGGGACGACACGTGCGCCTTCGGGCCTGGAAAGCCCAGGTGGGCCGATGCGAGCTTTTGCTGCTCGATAGCAATGACCCCCGAAACGAACCGGGCGACCGCGGTATTACCAGCGAACTCTATACCGGTGACCCGGAAAAGCGCCTGCAGCAGGAAATGGTATTGGGCATCGGTGGCTGGCGCCTGCTGGAACAACTTGGGAAATCGCCGTCACTCTGCCATCTGAATGAGGGCCACTGTGCCCTGGCGCTCATAGAGAGGGCCTTCAGCTGGCAGGACGACCATGAAAGTGATTTCCAGACAGCTCGAACCGCAACCAGGGCGACCAATCTGTTTACCACGCACACCTCGGTGGCGTCCGGCTTTGATCATTTCTCCCGATCGCTATTGCGACTGTATCTGACACCCTGGCTCGAAGGCCGCGACCTGAATGTCGATCAATTGCTGGCATTGGGAAGCCAGCCCTCAAACGCAGACAATCAGTCGACTGACCTTAAACTCAATATGGCCTTGCTGGCCCTCAATATGTGTGGTCGGTTCAACGGTGTCAGCCGCATCCACCAGAAGGTCACCCAGACCATTTTCCAACCTTTCTTCCCGCGCTGGCCAGCCGAAGACATTCCGGCGGACTACGTGACCAATGGCATCCACACGCCGAGCTGGGATTCTCCGGAATCCGACGCCATCTGGACCCGGGCCTGTGGCAAGGATCGCTGGCGCAGGCCTCT
This sequence comes from Marinobacter sp. L-13, assembly GCF_056857715.1. NCBI lineage: Bacteria > Pseudomonadati > Pseudomonadota > Gammaproteobacteria > Pseudomonadales > Marinobacteraceae > Marinobacter > Marinobacter sp. L-13. Next base: position 10,920 of record NZ_JBSXNQ010000042.1, on the reverse strand, counting down.
CCAGAGCACCTGCCCGATGACAAACATCGCCGACGAAGAATTATGGGAAATGAGGCGCCTGGAGCGCGCAAGGCTGATTACCTACCTCCGGCGAAGGCTTGCAAGCCAGCATTGCGAACAAAACCCCGGAAACAACCATGAAGCCGCGTGTGGCCTTTTGTTGGACCATGAAACCCTCACGTTGGGCTTTGCCCGCCGGTTTACGGAATACAAGCGACCAGATCTCCTGCTCAAGGATCAGGAGCGCCTGCTCAAACTGCTTGCCAGCCGCGATCGCCCGATTCAGATTGTGCTTGCAGGCAAGGCCCACCCCTACGATCTCCCGGGGAAAGACATCATCCGGCGATGGAAAGCCTTCTCCCGGCGACCGGATGTCGAGGGCAAGGTGGTGTTTATTGAAGACTACGATCTGGGCGTGGCCAACCAGCTTATCCAGGGCGTGGATGTGTGGCTCAATTGTCCGAGACACCCTTGGGAAGCCTGCGGCACCAGTGGCATGAAGGTACTCGTGAACGGGGGACTGAACCTGTCACAGTACGATGGCTGGTGGGCGGAGGCCTGGAACCCGGATGTGGGCTGGGCTATTCGACCTGGCGCTACGTTTGACGAGCTAAGCGGGTCAAACAATCACGACCACGATCTCTCAGACATGGAACAGCTGTTTGATCTGTTGGAGAACGAGGTAATTCCCGGGTTCTATGACGTCGACAGCGAAGGTATTCCCCGGAACTGGGTTGGACGTATGCGCGCAAGCATGGATCAACTGACGGCGGCCTATTCTGCCAACCGGATGGTGCGGGAATACGTAGAGCAGTTCTATCTCCCCATGGCAGAAATGGGGAGCCGGCGCAGCTCCGAGACTGCAAGGGAGTTAATTGGTGAATACGGAGAAATCTCCAGGCACTGGTCCCGGTTGCGTTTCAACAGCTTCAATACAAGCGAAGATTCGGGTAGCCAGACTTTCACCGTGGAAGTCTATCTGGATGGAATTGACGAGCAGCGGATTGCAGTAGAGCTTGTTGCAGAGGATTCCGAGCATGGCCCAAGAACCATTACGGCCATGCAGATGAAACATCCGCTGGGTGGTTCCCCTCATACCTATCTTTATGAATGCACAGTGCCTCCACGCCCCGAAGGACACTACACGCCGCGCCTGCGAGTGCGGGATGAACGCCTGAACCTTCCCCTGGAAAACCCCGCCATACTCTGGCTCAGGTAGGCCTCAGCTGCGCCAGAATGCCGGCGATAGAACGATCACCACGCTCAGTATCTCCAGACGCCCCATCAGCATACCCACAGACAGTACCCATTTTGCCGCATCGGGAAGCGGCCCGAAATTACCCGCAGGGCCGATTATGTCCCCAAGGCCGGGGCCGACATTGGTCAGCGAGGTGAGGGCGCCGGACAGTGCCGTGACAAAGTCCAGCTGCATGGCGGCCAGGGCAACCGTGATCAGCAAAAGACAGAGCAGGAAGATAAACGTGTAGGCGATCATCGACGAGATAATCTCATCACTCACGGCCCGGCCATTGTAATTACGGGTAAGAACCGCACGAGGGTGCAGCAGGCGCATCAACTGCTCACGCAGGATGATCAGGGAAAGCTGGAACCGGAAGATTTTCATGCCGCCGGCCGTGGAACCAGAGCAGCCGCCCACGAACATCAGGAAAAAGAACAGCACGAACGCCAGAGGGCCCCAGGCCGAATAATCTTCGGAGGCATAGCCGGTGGTGGTTACCACAGAAGTGACGTTAAACAGGGTAGAGGCATAGTTATGGATGGGATCGAAGGGGACCGGTGACACCATCCAGCGGTAAAGAGTTAGAAGCAGCGGTACGAAAAACAGGATAGCGAGAAACAATCGCACCTGCTGATCCCGGAAAAGAACGCCGTGTTGGCCATGCATTTCACGCACGAAAAGGAAGAAGGGCAAGCTGCCGATAATCATGAAAAATGTGGCTTCCATGAGGATCAGATCATTGAACTTGCCCATGGACAGATCCGAGGTGGAAAAGCCACCGGTGGCGATGCTGGTAAGACCATGGTTGAAGGCATCGAAGAGCGTCATGCCAGAAAACCAGTAGGTAACCACCGCAATGATCGAAAACGCCAGATAAACCACCAGCAAGCCACGGCTGAGTGTTTTCATCCTTGGCAGAGCCTTGTCGGTCCATTCCGAAGACTCGGTGGCGAACAGCCGCATGCCGCCGACCCGCAGAAACGGGAGTACCGCAACGAACATACCGATAATTCCGATACCACCAATCCATTGCAGAATGGACCGCCAGATCAAAAGATCCCTGTCCATATCATCGAGGCCGCTGAGCACCGTTGCCCCGGTGGTGGTAATCCCCGAGGTGCCCTCGAAAAAGGCGTCTGCGGCAGAAATGCCCAGGTCACTCAGATAGAAAGGAAGCGATGAAAACAGGGCAATAATGAACCACGAAGATACCGTGAGTACGAACATGTACCTGGGCTTCAGATCTCTCGGTTTGCGGTAGGTGGCGGCCATTCCCAGTATACCGAGCCCCCAGACAATGGCGGCCGATTCTGCAAACGCCATGGCGTTCGGCGCTTCAGAGCCCGCAAGCAGGATGACAGGCAATGTCATGAAAATGCTCAAAAGCACGAACATGACGCTGACAATGAAAATGACGGGGTAGAGATTTCTCAATGGATGCTCGAGCCAGCTGATACCGGGAGACGGCGTCAGAATACCTGTGGGGTCGGCCTTCCGCAAGGTAACACCGCGCGGATGCTGAAATTACCGGCGAATTAAATCGGTGTAAATAACGCGTAAATGCGGATCTTTCTGATGGCAAAACGCGTCAGTCTGGTGCAAGTTCAGCGATGTACACCGAACAATTCGGTTAAGGAGATAAAAAATGAAACACGTACGTTCAATTGCCGTTATCTTTGCCACCGGTATGGCTGCTGCAGGAGCCGCATCCGCCCAGGATATGTACAAGTCTGGCGTTGGCGGGCTCTACACAGGCCTGAACTACACTTTCATGAACCTTGAGAGCGGTAACGCGGATGCCGACGTAGGCACGCTGTCTGCCAAAGTTGGCGTGATGGCGACGCCGTATCTGGGCATCGAAGCGCGGGGCGGTTTTGGCGTGGATGACGACCGCATCGGCGGAGTCGATTATTCACTGGATAACTTCTTCGGCGGCTACGCCACGTTCAATCTGGCCAACGAATCACCCATTACGCCGTACGCTATCCTCGGTTTCACCCGGGTCGAAATCGAAGCTTCTTCGTTTCTGGGCACTGCCACCGAGGATGAAACGGACGTGTCCTACGGCATCGGCATGAATATGGAATTTGCGCCGAACCTGTCCGGCAACCTTGAATACATGCGTTATTATGAAGACAGTAATGCCGAAGTCGATGGTCTGGGCGTCGGTATTCAATTCAACTTCTGAAACCAGGCCACCGGGGAGACTGTTTGAACCATCTGGCTCATGTATTTCTCGCGCCGGACTCACCTGAAGCTCGGGTGGGGAGCATCCTCGGTGACTTTACCCGGGGCGTCGATCTCTCGACGCTGCCGGACCCGGTGAAGCAGGGCGTCCGCCACCATCGGGCGGTCGACAGCTTCACCGACCAGCACCCCGACGTACTTGCCAGCAAACAGGTCTTCTCCCGTCAACGTCGTCGATTTGCCGGCGTTGCGCTCGATATTCTCTATGACCATTTTCTTCTCAAACACTGGGACCGGTTCAGTGAAATTGAGCAAGAGGCGTTTATTCGCGGTATATACAACGAGTTGCAGCAGAAAGAACATCTAATGCCGGAAAAAATGGCCAGAGTTACCCGAATGATGGTGTGGAACGACTGGTTCGGGGCCTACCAGGACCTTGAAAACATCGGGAAGGCACTGGACCGCGTTGCGGGGCGCATACGGTTCAGAAATGATTTCGCTGGCATGATCACGGAAATCCGCGCAAACCACGAAGAACTGGAGCACAATTTTTTATCATTTTTCCCGGATTTACAGGAATTTGCAGGAGGTATTGAATGAGGTTTGTTATTAGGGCGTTGTTGGCTATGGCATTGGTTTTTCCATCAGCGATGGCAGTTTCTGCGGAGGCCGATGCCAACAATAACCAGCAGCGACCGCCGGAAACCCTTGGCTATGTTGAATGGGTAGTCATGAAAGATACCAACCTGAGGCTTAAGGCGCGACTCGATACAGGCGCCAAAACGTCGTCTCTGCACGCGGTCAACATCGAGGGCTTTGAGCGCGACGGAGAGGAGTGGGTCAGTTTCCAGATTCCACTGGGTGACCACGAGGACCAGCCGACCGAGGGCGAACTGGACCATGACGACGTCATTCTGGAGTTCGAGCGGCCGGTCGAGCGAACAGTTCTGATTAAACGAAAAGGCGCGCCATCCCAGAAGCGATATGTGGTCATGATGGACTTCTGCATTGCCGGAACCACCCATACCACGCAGTTTTCACTGACAGACCGCGGCAAGTTCTCCTATCCGGCGCTGCTGGGTCGCCGATTCATGCGCGATGACAACATCCTGATTGATTCGGCAGACTCGTTTATGGCTGAAAAAGAGTGTGAGTACATAACGCTGGAAGAGCTGGCAAAGAGGCATGCCGAGAATGTGGTAGAGGAAACCGACACGGACTCTTAACCACAGGAACTGGGATCTTCATCCCAGTTCACCAGTTTTTCTTCCAGTATTGCGGCCGCCGCAGAGGAACTGTGGGCATTCAGGGCATTTTCAATAATCTCCTGATAGCGGCCGCTTTCACGCAGATTGGCCAATCCCCGATCAAATGTCCGCTTGAGGCGGCCCGCCTCCGGGTCGTCACGAGAAAACGGGAGATGGTAGAGAGCACTTCTAAGCGGCCTTGGATGGAACTCCAGCCGGGCTCCCGCTTCTGGCCCCAGGTGATGGGCAATCATCGCTTCACCAACCACCGGATCCATGGGAAAAAGATCGATCCGCTCAAGCAACAGCTTCCGGAAATTGGCAATGTCGGACGTGGTGACATCGGAACTTACCAGACCACTGTCGATAGCATCGCTGAGTGTCTGTCCGTAGCTGTAATCCTGCGTAAGTCCGACAGTCTTCCCACTGAGATCTGGCAATGCATCCCAATCGAATGGCATTTCCTGCCGATGATAAAACACATATTGATAGGGCAAAATTGGCGCGGAATAGAGAAACTCGCGTTTTCTTTCCGCCGTGCATGACCAGACCGCCGACGCCTGGTATTTCTTGGACTTCACCAGGGCCAGGGCTCGGGACCAGGGAAAGAAAGAAAACTCCACGCGTATGTCTTCGCTGTCAAAAGCCTCGCGAATAATCTGCGCCAGAAAACCACCGTGCGGACTTTCCTTATCCAGGTAGGGAGGCCACTGGCCGGTGGTGACTCGGATGATTTCCTGATTAGCTGCCGCAGGACTTATCGGCATCAGGGAGAATAACATGGAAAACAGAAACAGCCGGTACCACTTCATTAATGAACACCTGAAAGCCGGATAGGTGAGTTGGGTGCGCACAGAGTGTAACGACTGTATTGATGTGAGCTTGAGTGTTGCTATACTAGATTTAACATAATATACATTATACGCACTTTGATGCTGGGGATTGAATACTGTTTTGTGCGTTTGGTGGACGACCACAGTAAGTACTAAAACTTTTAACAGTAAGTGCTAAATTTCCACGGTGAGTACTACTAAGTCTAACTTTCTGATTTGCAGCGTTTTTGTCCATGCTGGCTCTGACCTCGTCAGCGCTGGAGGCGCCAAGCGCGAATCCCCAAAAACACATGAAACTGTAGTCGCCAAAACCAAGACGCTGTTTTTGAGAATACGCATGCTCAACCCCCTGTTGATCGCCAGTGTTCTGTTAAGAACGGTGCCCCGGTCTAAAAGGTTCAAATGGATATGGCTAAGCGCGAGATTCCACCCTATATTTGTAGCAATGACAGACCCATCCGACAGAGAAAAACGCTGTTTCCACAACGGTGAGCGCATTCTTCTGGCCTTTGCCAGCCAGACTGACACCGCAAAAGGCCTTGCAACACGGATCTATGAACACAACTCATCCATGTGCGATATGGTAAATCTGGCGGAGATTGAACCCGAGACGCTGGAGCAATACGGGCGCCACATTTTTATTGTCTCGACATTTGGTGAGGGAGAGGCGCCGACCGAGGCGCGTCCCTTTGCCCAGGCGCTCGACCAGTCGAGCATCAATCTGGACCAGGTAAAATTTGCGGTGCTGGCTCTGGGTAACCGGCAGTACGCAGACTTTTGCGGTTTTGGTAAACATCTGACCCAACAACTGCTTCGTCGGGGCGCGGACCCGCGAATTCCGACCACCGAATTGCATCGTAATGACGCCGCCGTGTTCAGCCATTGGTGGCAGAAGCTGTCGGAAACCTTTGGCATCGCGCTGGAACCCGATATGAGCAACTGGGAAGTGGCGACCGTGATGGATACGGAGTGGCGAAGCGAGTCAGCGCTCGACCTCATCTTTTACATTCAGTGTCTGGAGCATGAACAGGCGACGGCTCTTCGCTTTAAGCCCAAACGAAAAAATCCAAACCTCGAGCCATTTGTCGCCGAGATCAACCCGGACCCCTCGAATCCCTTTACCCGCATCCGAGTCACCGCGGACCATACAAAGCTCGATAAGAGCGGAACCGCCAAACTACTGTTGTCTGCACAGCCAGGCGATAAGTGGCACGTTCAGGTGACCGGCTCAGAAAATGACAACTGAGCGGCTTCTTTGGGCAAACCGAGAAGGCGTTGGCTGAGGCTCAATGAAGGCTTACCGCGCTCGCTGCAAAATCTGGCGCTGTGGTCGCAAAGCGAATAGTAGGATTCCAGTTTCAACTGTCAGATCTACTCTCGGATTTCAATGGTATGAGGTAAGGTAGCAAAGCATCGGACCTATCCAAATCACGAAAGAGATGCAGAGTCCGAATTTTCCGGGTTTCAACAGCGTGCTTTTCTTCGGATTGTTTGGGTTATAAAAAATCTTTACCAAGTCCCCCTGCCGATCCACGCTTTTGAACTGATGATCGAGAATACCTTTGGCGTTTCGATTGGTGACGAAGATCCAGGGTGAGACACGTTTGCCCTGATACCTTCTACCGCTGATCTCATATTCGTAGAGGGCGCTGACCACATAACGAGTATCAGCGTCATATCGATCGCTCCCGCCGATGGTGCGGGGGCCGCCTTCCAGCAATTTGCCTGTGACTGAAGGCCACTGCCGCATTCGCAACTGGCCTATGAGCGAAATACTCATGATCAAAAAGCAGTAAACGGCAATGAAAAACAGAACACCTTGCTTTTCGCCGGCTCTAGCCAGATCCCACATCGTGATGAGGTATTCCACGCAGTTTGCTCTGTTGGTTGAGGAGTGATCTGCCTATTTTCCGTATTTTCTAAGGGGATAAAACAAATTTCTTGCCCTTGCGCAGCGTGATCATTCAACTCTGACTAACCCAAGTGAAGGTCGCAAAGCGAATATTCGCGTAACGCAATGGAATGGCCTCTGCTTGGGGTTATGGGAAGTCAGTAGTTGCGGGGTAAGTCCACCACCGTTTTAGAAATTCCATGGAAACGGGGTGGCCCCGTGTGCGTCCAATTTCATGAGCTTTTCGAATCGAGCGCTGGCATTCACCAATAGTCACTCGTCGATGTTTTAGTGAGAAATGACTCCTCAAGATAATCAAGAAACAATGAGATTCGTGTTGCGAGCCGCGCTTTCTGTAGGTAGACAGCGTAAATGTCGGCAGCAGGCGTTTCATACTCTGGAAGCACCAATTCCAGCTCACCGCTTCTCAAATGCTTAGCAAGGTCCCACTGGGCTCGCATCAACAAGCCATGTCCCTCAATTGCCCATTGAAGAGCGACATGCCCGTCATTTGTGCTTAACTTCACCGGCACTCGAATCGCTTGAGTTTGATCATCTTTCGTTAAACGCCAGAGGCTGGCCGTTTCATCATTTTGACGTAGCGCAATCGCCTGATGGTTACTCAGATCCTGAGGCACGACTGGACGCCCAACTCTATCGAGATATTTTGGACTTGCACTAATAAAACGTCTGTTCGGAGCTATCTTCCGAGCAATTAACCGTGAGTCTGGAACGTCGCCAAAGCGAATTGCTATATCAGTTGCGTCGTCAGGTGGTGATACATGCTTGTCGCTTAAAGTTAGCCGAACTGCCAAATTCGGATATGTGGTGACAAACTCAGATACAAGCGGGGCGATGTATTTTCTACCAAAACCAAGCGGTGCATGGATATTCAACTGGCCGGCCGGTGCTCCTGACTGGTTTCGTATGACATCCTGCATTTCCTCTATCTTGGAAAGGATGCTTTGGGCATATTCAAGATAAATCTCACCTTCTGGTGTCAATGAAATGCGCCTGGTTGTCCGATTAACCAGCTTCACTCCTATCTGATCTTCTATCTGAGCCAAGCGTTTGGTAGCCGCTGGAGGAGATAGATCCAGCTCCTGAGCCGCCCCGGATATGGAGCGTTTCTGTGCAAGGCTTACAAAAAACCGCATCGAATCGTCAGCCGTCATTATTAACCTTTACGAACAAGTGTTTTTACTTTTTGTGAACCTTAAGCCAGTTTCCACATTCTATGATCACCTTACAACCCATCCGGTTACTCCATAAGGCGAAATCGGAACACTGTAAGAAGAGGATAGAAGCGTGGAGAAAGAAGCTGAAGTTCAGTCTTTAACCGACATTCTTGCGAAATTCACGGCCTACATCGGAAAACGTCTGCCAACCGACGTGAAAGATAAACAGGCCGAGTTGCGCGCCAAAGAAACCAATCCCATGGCAATTGAGATTTTCGACGTGATGGCCGAAAACCAAGATGCCGCAGACAAGCTTGATCGGCCAAGCTGCCAGGACACTGGTGTAATTCAGTATTTTATCCAGGCCGGATCGTCTTTCCCTTTGCTTGGTGAGCTCGAATCCATTCTGGAAGGAGCAACCATAGGTGCAACTGAAATTGGTCCTCTTCGCCACAACGCGGTCGAGGCATTTGTTGAGAAAAACACGGGTACAAATACAGGTTCGAAAATTCCATGGCTCGATTGGGAAATTCTTCCGGGAAAAGACCATGTGATTATTGATGTTTACATGGCCGGCGGTGGATGCACGCTACCCGGAGCATCGACGGTATTGATGCCAGGTCAAGGCTACGAAGGTGTGGCCGAGTTCGTTCTTGATGTAATGACCTCCCGAGGCTTGAACGCTTGCCCCCCTCTCCTAGTTGGCGTTGGTGTGTCGACATCCGCTGAGACGGCTGCTCGATTGTCCAAAAAGGCGATTCTCAAACCAGTTACCGCTCGCAATACAAACGAACAGGCAGCGCTCCTTGAGGAGCTTCTGGCAGAGGGCATCAATGATTTGGGTATTGGTCCGCAAGGTCTAACCGGCGACAACACCGTGATGGGAGTAAATATTGAGTGGTCTGCTCGTCACCCCTCAACAATTGGCGTTGCCGTTTCAACTGGTTGCTGGGCTCACCGCCGCGGCCAAATCAAGATCAACGCAGACCTTTCCTACGAAATCATCTCTCATCAGGACGTCAAGCTATGAAAAAGGTATTAAAAACCCCTATTTCCATCGAAGACCTAGAAGCGCTGAAGGTAGGTGACATTGTTTACCTCGATGGAACCCTTGTCACCTGCAGGGATGTGGCTCACCGGCGTCTAATTGAATATGGACAGGAACTCCCGGTTGATCTTGCCGGTGGCGCAATTTTTCACGCAGGCCCAATCGTTCGAGAAAAAGATGACGGTAGCTACGAAATGGTCTCAATTGGACCAACTACCAGTATGCGAATGGAGAAGTTTGAGCGCGAGTTCATAAAAAAGACTGGCGTCAGGCTGATTATCGGTAAAGGAGGAATGGGTCCGGAAACAGCCGCTGGATGCTTAGAAAACAAGGCTGTTCATGCGGTCTTTCCAGGCGGCTGTGCAGTTGTCGCCGCAACGAAGGTTGAAGCGATAGAAGGTGCTGAATGGAAGGACTTAGGTATGCCAGAGACACTCTGGATAAACCGAGTAAAAGGCTTTGGCCCTCTGATTATTTCGATTGATACCCACGGCAACAACCTATTCGAAACAAACAAAAAAACATACAACGAGCGAAAGTCCTCAGTACTAGAACGAATCAGCGAGCAGGTTAAGTTCATAAAATAAGCTACCTCGTTAATCGATCTAGATATCAAGGTTAATTCCTAACGAAGCAATATCTAAAAACAAATAAGTATTGGAGATTGTCATGAAAACAATTAAAACCTTTGTTCTTTCTGTGGCTCTAGTAGCCGCATCATCTTCCCTGTTTGCGGAAGACAAATCCGCGTGGCCGGAGAGCTTTACAGTAGGCACTGGGTCACAAGGTGGCGCATATTTTGGGTACGGCACCGCTTGGGCAAACATTGTATCTGAACAAACAGGCGTAACGGGTGGTGCTGAAGTAACCGGAGGCCCCATGCAAAACATGGCCTTAGTTCATACAGGCGATAACCATTTCGGCATGACAACCATGGGCCCTGCAAGAGAATCGCTTGAGGGGAATAATGCCATAGCACCAGGAATACAATTGGACAATGCCTGTGCAATGTTTCCCATGTACCAGACGCCGTTCTCTATCACTGCATTGACGTCATCTGGCATTACTTCCATCTCAGACATTCCCGATGGCGCCGTCATTGGGTTTGGTCCAGCAGGATCTACCTCTGATACCTATTTCCCACGTATGTTGGCAGCACTAGCCCGAATTTCTCATGAGGGGATAAAAGAAAGCGGCTGAAAGTGTTAAAATTTCAGGACCTTACACCATCAATCAACACCAACAACCGCTATCCAAAATGGTACCTCAAAAACTGACCTTCTCGCCACTTTCCCG